>JAPLKX010000449.1 GCA_026387845.1 Candidatus Hydrogenedentota bacterium
GGGCACTGGCTTGGGGTCTACGATGATCGTCGATGGGATCGTCGAACCCATGGAACTGGGCCATCTCCCCTACAGAAAAAAAACATATGAAGACTATATTGGAGCGCGGGGGCTGGAGCGGCTGGGGAACAAGAAATGGCAACAATACGTCAACGACGTTGTGGCCCGGCTCACGTCTGCCCTCGAGCCTGATTATGTCGTGATTGGCGGAGGCAATCTCGCCAAGCTGAAACAACTGCCTCCCGGATCCCGGGCGGGCGACAATTCGAACGCGTTCTGCGGGGGCTTTCGCTTGTGGGAAGCCGCCGGTATCCACAAGCCCACTCTCTCTACAATTGGCAAGAGGCCCGGCAGCGGCACTCAGCGAACAGAACATAAAGATCAGAACCACCACGGCGATCAGCAGATTCTGACCATCAATACGGGCTCTTCGAGCCTGAAGGTGGCCGTTTATGATGGCGAGACGCCGGTTCTCAAGGGCGAGGTCAAGCGAATAGGCAATCCGGGCAGCCGCATTACGGTCGCGGATGCCGAGGGCAAGCGGCTGATTGACCGGGACGCCGCGGGCGCCGATCACGGGGCGGCCCTGCAAGCGGTGCTGGCTTGCCTGAAAGACCAGGGCCTCGGGTCGAATCTCGATGCGGCAGGTCATCGCGTGGTTTACGGCGGAACATTCTATAGCGGACCTCGCCCAATCACGCCGGAACTCGTCGCAAACCTCGGCGAGTTCGTGCCCATCGCCCCCGATCATCTCCCTCAGGCCATCCAGGCAATCAACATAATCGAGCAGACTTTTCCCGGGTTGCCGCAAGTGGCTTGTTTTGACACCGCGTTTCACCGAACCATGCCCCGCGTCGCGCAGATATTCCCCTTGCCGCGCCGGGTGGCCAACGAAAACATAATCCGCTACGGATTCCATGGGCTCTCCTACGAGTACATCATGCGGGAACTCGGCAGCCGGTCCCACAACCAAGCACAAGGCCGGATTGTCATCGCACACCTCGGCAACGGCGCCAGCATGGCCGCGGTCAGCGACGGCAAAAGCATCGATACGACCATGGGCTTTACGCCTGCCGGCGGCCTCATGATGGGAACGAGGCCGGGCGACATTGATCCCGGCGTGATTCTGTACCTCCTGATCGAAAAAGCCATGACGCCGTCCGCACTCAATGAACTCATCAATCGCCAATCAGGCCTTCTCGGAATTTCGGAAACGAGCGAAGACATGCGCGATTTGCTCGAAAAAGAAGGTGCGGACCCCCGCGCCGCCGAGGCTGTCGCCTTGTTCTGCCATTACGCCAGGGCCCATGTGGGCTCCCTGGCGGCTACGCTTGGCGGGCTGGATACGCTCATTTTCACTGCCGGCATTGGCGAATACGCCGCGCCAATTCGTCAGCGGATCTGCCAAGGCCTGGAATTCCTGGGAATCCGTTTGGACCAAGACCTCAACAATACCCACGCCCCCGTTATCTCGCGTGAAGACAGCCCCGTAACCGTCCGCGTTATGCATACCGACGAAGACTTCATGATCGCGCGGCATACCGCCGATCTAATCGGAAAGAGCGGCGTCAGTGATCTCGCCTTGGCATGAACAATCCCGCCGGGATTGTGCGGGCAACAACACTCACTGCCGCTGAATAGAAAGGCGAAAGAGATGGAAATTGGAATGATTGGCCTGGGCCGAATGGGAAACAACATGGTGACACGCCTGTTGCGGGCCGGCCATCAGTGTGTCGTATACGATATCCATGCCGAAGCGCAAGAGAACCTTGTCGAGAAAGGAGCGGTCGGCGCATCGTCGCTCGAAGAGATGACGCGCAACCTGCCCACGCCGCGGGCCGTCTGGATGATGGTGCCGGCGGCTGCCGTTGATTCGACGCTGAGCGACCTCGTTCCTCTCCTTGATCGCGATGACATCGTTATTGATGGCGGCAACTCCTACTACCACGACGACATCCGCCGCGCCGCGGCCTGCGCACGAAAAGGCATCTACTACCTCGACGTTGGAACCAGCGGCGGGGTCTTTGGCCTGGAACGCGGATACTGCCTGATGATTGGCGGCGATGAGACCGCGGTCCGGCGCCTTGATCCCATTTTCGCCGCTCTTGCTCCCGGCTTGGAGGCCGCGCCTCGAACACCCGGGCGGGAGTCCGCAGGCGACACCGCAGAGGACGGCTATCTGCATTGCGGTCCGAGCGGCGCCGGGCACTTTGTGAAGATGGTCCATAACGGGATTGAATACGGAATCATGGCCGCCTACGCCGAGGGACTCAGCATTCTCCGTCACGCCGGCGTCGGCAAACGCCCCCAGCCCGTTGATGCCGAAACCGCACCGCTGCGCCATCCCGAATATTATCAATATGAACTGGACCTCGCCAACATCGCCGAAGCGTGGCGCCGCGGCAGCGTGATTGCGTCCTGGCTGCTCGATTTGACTGCCGCCGCCCTGCTCAAAGACCCGGATCTGTCCGAATTCCAAGGAAAGGTATCGGATTCCGGCGAGGGTCGCTGGGCGGTAATGTCCGCCGTCGAGGAAGCCACACCCGTACCGGTCATTACGGCCGCGTTGTACGACCGATTCAGTTCACGGGGCGAGGCCGACTTCGCCGACAGAATCCTTTCGGCGATGCGGCATGAGTTTGGCGGGCATATGGAAAAGACCGCCGCCTTTACGGGAGTCCACTAATGGATGCCCCTCACTCGGACGCCCTTGTTTTCTTTGGCGCAACAGGCGACTTGGCCTACAAACAGATTTTCCCCGCCCTGCAAGCGCTGATCCGTCACGGTCGCCTCGACATGCCCGTGGTCGGAATCGCAAAGGACGACTGGAGTCTCGACCAATTTAAGGCACGAGCCAAAGACAGCGTCGAAAAACACGGCGGAATCGACACGGCCGCCTTCGAAAAGCTTTGCTCCCTGCTTAACTACGTGGCCGGCGATTACGAAAGCCCGGAAACCTTCGCCAAGCTGGGCAAGTATCTGAAAGGCGCAAAAAGCCCATTGCACTACCTGGCGATCCCGCCCAGCCTCTTTGCTACTGTAGCCGAAGGGCTGGCTAAAACCGGTTGTGCTGAGAACGCACGCGTCATGCTGGAAAAACCTTTTGGCCGGGACCTCGCCTCCGCCAAAGTTCTGAATGCAACGCTGCATCGGTTCTTCTCTGAGGAGGCCGTATTCCGCATCGACCATTTTCTGGGCAGAGAACCCGTTCAGAACCTGATCTATTTCCGGTTTGCCAATCCGCTGGTCGAGGCCGGCTGGAACAGCAGGCATATCGAGAGCGTACAAATTACCATGGCGGAGCGCTTCGGCGTGGATAGCCGCGGCAAACTCTATGAAGAGCTCGGGGCTATCAGAGACGTCGTTCAAAACCACATGCTCCAGGTGATTGCCCACCTCGCCATGGATTGCCCCTCCGGAAAAGATCCCTGCTCCCTGCGTGATGAACGGGCACGCCTGTTAAAAAGTACCCGAACCCTCGCCCCATCGGACGTTCTCCGCGGCCAGTATCGTGGCTACCGGCAAACACAGGGTGTGGCGCCTGACTCGCAAGTCGAGACATTCGCCGCCGCACGATTCTACATCGACAACGACCGCTGGGCGGGAGTCCCGTTTCACTTGCGTGCGGGCAAATGCCTCCCGGTGACCGTAACCGAGGTGCTGGTCCGCTTCAAGCGGCCGCGGCGGCCCGTGCTGGGCGACGCCGGCCCCCCGCTGGTCAACTATTATCGCTTCCGCCTCAACCCGGAGGTCGTGCTGGCATTGGGCGCCAACGTCAAGAAAACGGGCGAACGAATGGTGGGTGAGCCGATTGAACTCGTGGCTCACCACGAGCCGCCTGATGAAATGAAGCCTTATGAACGCCTGTTGGGCGACGCGGCCAACGGGGACCCGACTCTGTTCGTCCGGGAAGACGCCGTCGAGTCATCTTGGCGTGTTGTGGATTCAATCCTCGGCAATGTCACGCCCCTTTACGAATATGAGCCCAACACATGGGGACCTCCCGAGGCGGAGAAAGCCCTGGTCCCCGAAGGCGGCTGGCACAACCCCGAGCCCACGGAAGGGGTTTAAATGAAGTAGTCCACGTACAACTCAAAGACGGCATGGCCGTTTTACCCACGGAGGAAATCATGAACGCTACTCAAGCTCTTCACCAAATGGGCCAGAGCCTGTGGCTCGACCATATTACGCGAAACTTGTTGACCAGCGGCGCCCTGGCGCGGTACATACAGGAGTTCTCGGTCACGGGACTCACGTCAAACCCAACCATATTCGACCACGCCATCAAGAACAGCAACGACTATGACGATTCCATTCTCCAGAAGGTCGAGGAAGGGATGTCGGGCGAGGAACTCTTCCTCGACCTCGCCCTGGAAGACCTCCGGCAGGCCGCGGACCTGTTCCGGCCAGCCCACGACCGGACCAGCGGCGTGGACGGCTGGGTGTCGTTGGAGCTGTCGCCCCTGCTCGCGCATGACACCGCACGATCCGTTGCCGCGGCCGGCGAACTCCATGCCCGCGCCGGACGCCCCAACCTCTTCATCAAAATTCCCGGCACTCCGGAAGGACTGCCCGCCATCGAGGAGTCTATCTTTGCCGGCGTACCCATCAATGTCACCCTCTTGTTCTCTCGCGACCAGTATGTCGCTGCCGCCAAAGCGTACCTTCGCGGCATAGATCGGCGCATCGCCGCCGGGCTGAAGCCCGACGTAAATTCCGTGGCGTCCTTGTTTATCAGCCGCTGGGATGTCGCCGTCTCGGACAAAGTTCCCGAATCGTTGCGCAACCGGTTGGGCATCGCGGTGGCCATGCAAACCTACAAAGCATACCGCCAGGTGCTCGACTCGCCCGACTGCCAGCGCCTCATGAATGCCGGCGCACGGCCTCAACGGCTCTTGTGGGCCAGCACCGGAACCAAAGACCCAAAGGCATCCGACCTGCTCTACGTCCAGTCGCTGGCCGCCCCCCTTACGGTGAACACAATGCCCGAGAATACCCTCAAAGCACTGGCGGACCATGGCCAGCCCGGCGCACTCATGGCCGCAGATGGCGGAGATTGCGAAAAGGTGCTGGCCGACTTCTCCGCGGCAGGCGTCGATATTGTCGCCTTGGCGGCCCAACTCCAGAACGAAGGCGCGGCATCGTTCGCCAAATCCTGGAACGACCTGATGGAGTGCCTCGCCTCAAAGACCGAGGCGCTCAAAGAGGGCGCCGCAACCTGAAAGGAAAATGCCATGCCCGCCGAAACGATCATCCGCCAGGAGCCGGCCGGCGATTTCCATGACGATAGTGCTCGCGGAGATCCGCCGGACATCCGCCTGGTAATCGCCGATGTCGATGGCACCCTCGTTACCAACGATAAGACCCTCACCCAGCGGGCCATTGCCGCCGTGCACACGCTCCGTGAGGCCGGCATCGCTTTTGCCATCACCAGTAGCCGGCCGCCGCGCGGACTGAGTATGCTGGTCAAACCGCTGGGCCTGACCACACCGATCGCCGGTTTCAATGGCGGTATGTTTGTCCATCCCGATATGACTATCATTGAGCGGCACACCCTGCCCGCCGGCATCACCGCGCGCGTCATCAAAACCATCGAAGCACATCCTCCACTGGACGTGTGGCTATACCGGGGCCACGATTGGTTTGTCCGCAACCGGGATGCGCCCCACGTGGCCCGCGAGCAGAAGGCTGTACAGTTTGCCCCGACGGTTGTGCCCGGGTTCGATGGCCTTTTGGACGACGCAATCAAGGTCGTCGGCGTCAGCGATGACCTCGATGCCGTCGCACGCTGCGAGGCCGATATGCAAAAAGCCTTTGCCCACGAGGCGTCACCCAAGCGGTCGCAACCTTACTATCTTGATGTAACGCATTCCAACGCAAACAAGGGTTTCGTGGCCGCCTGGATGTCCGGGTTCCTGCATGTCCCGGCCGGGCAGATTGCGACCATCGGTGATCAGCCCAACGACCTGTTAATGTTCGCCAAGAGCGGATTGAGCATTGCCATGGGCAACGCAAACCCCCAGGTAAAGCAGCAAGCTGCGCATGTGACCGAATCCAACGAGGAAGAAGGGTTTGCCAATGCCGTCGAGCGCTTCATCCTTGCGGCGGCCAGCGCAGATACCGGCAGAAAGGGATGATCGGATGGAGGACGAAGATCGCAATCTCGCCCAATTGGGCGCCCAACTTCGGGTGGACAGCATCCGCTGTACGACAGCCGCCGGATCAGGTCACCCAACCTCCTCCATGTCCGCCGCCGACCTTATGGCCGTCCTGATGGCCAAGTACCTCAGGTACGATTGGGCCCATCCTGAGAACCCGAACAACGACCGCCTTATTTTTTCCAAAGGCCACGCAAGCCCGCTGCTCTACGCCATGTACAAAGCGGCGGGAGCCATCACCGATGAAGAACTGATGAGCCTTCGCAAGTTCGGCAGCCGCCTCGAGGGCCATCCCAAACCGTTCCAGCGCGCCGGCGCCGACGGCCCGACTCAAGGCTTGCCCTGGGTCGACGTGGCGACTGGCTCGCTGGGCCAAGGACTGCCCATAGGCGTCGGCATGGCTCTCAGCGGCAAATTCATTGACCGCCTGCCGTTTCGCGTATGGGCGCTGTTAGGTGATAGCGAGATGGCCGAAGGCTCCATCTGGGAAGCGTTCGACAAGGCCGGCCTCTACGAACTCAGCAATCTCACCGCCATCCTCGATATGAACCGCCTGGGGCAGTCCGGGCCCACCGCTCTTGGCTGGGATGCCCCGGCTTACGCGGCCCGTGCCCGCGCATTTGGGTGGCACGCCGTCGAGATCGACGGCCACGACTTCACGGCCATCGATGCGGCCTATCGTGAAGCAATTGACCAGACCGGCAAGCCAACCTGCATCATAGCCAAGACCGTGAAGGGATCCGGCGTCTCGCTCGTGGCGAACAAGGAAGGGTGGCATGGCAAACCCCTTAAGCCCGATCAGGCCCAAGAAGCCATCCGCCAACTGGGAGGCGAGCGGCACGCCACGGTGCGCGTGAAAATGCCCGATGACATCACCCCCGCGACGACACCCACGCCGCAACCCATGAAACTGCCCGGTTACGACGTCGGAACCGAGATGGCCACCCGGGAATCCTTTGGAGAGGCCTTGGTGGCCATCGGCGCAAACTGCCCGCAGTTGGTGGTGCTTGACGGCGAAGTATCCAACTCGACGTTCACCGAAAAATTCGCCGACGCATACCCGGCTCGTTTTTTTGAAATGTACATCGCTGAGCAGCAACTTGTCTGCGCAGCCGTCGGCCTTAGCGTCCTGCGGAAGATCGCCTTCGCCGCTACCTTCGGCGCCTTCTTCACCCGCGCGTTTGACCAGATCCGCATGGCGGCCGTATCAGGCGCCAACATCCGGCTGTGCGGGTCTCATGTTGGCGTCAGCATAGGCGAGGACGGGCCATCCCAAATGGGGTTGGAAGACATGGCGATGATGCGCGCTGTTCACGGCAGCACCATCCTGTACCCGTGTGACGCCAACCAAACCGCACAAATGGTGCAAATCATGGCCAACCTCAACGGCATCTCCTATCTGCGTACAACGCGCGCCAAAACGCCTGTCATCTATACCCCGGATGAAACGTTCCACGTCGGCGGAAGCAAGACCCTGCGCCGCTCGGACAATGACCAAGCGGCCATCATCGCCGCGGGAATCACGGTCCACGAAAGCCTCCGCGCCTGCCAACTCCTCAAGTCGGAGAATATCCACGTGGCCGTTATCGATGCCTATTCC
>JAPLKX010000284.1 GCA_026387845.1 Candidatus Hydrogenedentota bacterium
GTCGCGCCCGCCGCCGCGATCCTCAACGGCCAGCAGGGGCCTTACACGTACGTGGTCAACGCCGACATGAAGGCCGAGATGAGAAAGGTCGTGACCGGGCAGACGGTCGATGGGTTCACGGTGGTGCAGGAGGGCCTCAAGCCCGATGAAAAGGTGGTCACGGAGGGCCAGTTGCGCCTGACCGACGGCGCCACGGTGACCATCGCAACCGACGAGCCCAAGGGTGAAAGTCCGGCCGCATGAGCATTTCCTCGCTATTTATTCGCCGGCCCGTGATGACGACGCTGGTGATGCTCGCGATCCTGCTGGCGGGCATTCAGGGCTATGAATCGCTGCCCGTGAGCGACCTCCCCAACGTCGACTTCCCCACGCTCAATGTTTCCGCCAGCCTTCCCGGCGCAAGCCCGGAAACCATGGCCTCGTCCGTTGCCACGGTGCTCGAACGCCAGTTCTCGACCATCGCCGGCATCACATCCATGAACTCGACCAGCGTCTACGGCTCGACTCAAATCACCCTCCAGTTCGACCTGAGCAGAGACATTGACGCGGCCGCCCAGGACGTGCAATCCGCCATTACGCTGGCCAGCCACGACCTGCCCCGCGACATGACCAGCCCCCCCTACTTCCGCAAAGTTAATCCCGCCGACTACCCAGTCCTCTACCTCGCCATCAGTTCGAAGGTGCTGCCTCTCTCCGATGTGGACGAATTCGCCGACACCACCATCGCCCAACGCATCTCGATGGTCAGCGGAGTGGCTCAGGTCCAAGTGTATGGCTCGCAGAAATATGCCGTGCGCGTTCAAGTGGACCCGCAGGCGCTGGCCAGCAGGGGCATCGGCATCGATGAGGTGTACGCGGCGATCCAGGCCGGCAACGTCAACATGCCTTCAGGTGACATGCAGGGCGAGTACCGTTCTTACACCCTGCAAGCCAACGGCCAACTACTGCGGGCCGACGCGTACGGCCCGCTGATCGTGACTTGGCGCAACGGGTCGCCGGTGCGCCTGCGCGACCTTGGCAAAGTTTTCGACAGCGTCGAGAACGACAAGTCCGCCAGTTGGTTTAACGGAACCCGGGCCATGGTGCTAGCCATTCAGCGCCAGCCGGGAACCAACACCATCCAAGTGGTCGACGAAGTAAAAAGGCTTCTGCCCCTGTTCCGCGAGCAGATGCCCAGTAGTATGAACATGGACCTGCTGTATGATGGGTCGCAGTCGATCCGGGAGTCGGTGAGTGATGTGAAATTCACCTTCCTGATAACGGTATCGCTGGTGGTGCTGGTCATTTTCCTGTTCTTGCGGAACGTTCGGGCGACCGTCATCCCCAGTCTGGCCTTGATTCTGTCGGTGATCGGCACCTTTGCCGTGATGTACCTTCTCGGGTTCAGCATCGACAACCTGTCGCTGATGGCGCTGACGTTGTCCGTGGGTTTCGTAGTAGACGATGCCATCGTGATGATCGAAAACATTGTGCGCCACATGGAAAATGGCGAAGAGCCGATGGCCGCGTCGTTCGCCGGCTCGAAGGAAATCGGATTCACCATTGTGTCGATGACGCTTTCCTTGACGGCGGTGTTCATCCCGGTGCTGTTCATGGGCGGCCTCATGGGCAGATTGCTGCGTGAATTCGCGATCACGATCAGCGTGGCCATTCTGATCTCGGGGTTTGTTTCATTGACGCAGACGCCGATGCTGTGCAGCCGGTTCCTGCGCACGCCCGAGAAACAGCGCCACGGCCCGTTCTACCGTGCCATGGAGGCCGTGTTCGACGGCATGCTTGCCACCTACCGGTGGTGCCTGCTGATCGTGATGCGCCACCGCCTCCTCACTATGGAGATGCTGGTCGGCCTGATGGTGCTGACTGGCTACCTGTTCGTGCGTATCCCTAAGGGATTCCTGCCCAGCGAAGACACCGGCCAGATCATGGTCACGACCGAAGCCGCCCAAGGCATCGCGTTCGATGACATGGTCAGACAACAACAGGCGCTGGCTGACATCGTGAGCAAGAATCCCAACGTGGACGCGTTCATGTCGATGATCGGCGGGCGTACCGGCGTTAATGCAGGCCGGCTGATGATGCGGCTCAAACCGCGCGACCAACGCGTGGGTATCGATCAGCTCATCCAGGAATTCCGCAAGGCCCTGTCGCAGGTTCCCGGCATCCGAGCATTCGTTCAGGGCCGGCAATCGATCAACGTTGGCGGGCAGACGACGAAGAGCCTTTACCAGTTCACCCTGCAGAGCACGGATATCATGCAACTCTATCAGTACGCCCCCCTGCTCGAAGACCGGCTCAAGAGCCTCGACGGCTTCCTCGATGTGACCACGGACCTGCAAATCTCGAACCCGGAACTCGATGTCGAGATCGACCGTGACAAGGCGTCCTCGCTCGGGATCTCCGCTCAGACTATCGAGAACGCGCTCTATACCGCCTACGGCTCCCGCCAGATCTCCACCATTTTCGCCCCCAACAACCAGTACCGCGTGCTGCTTGAAGTACTTCCCGAATATGAGGAAGACCCGTCGGCCCTGTCGATGCTGTACGTGCGATCCAACAGCGGCCGGCTCATCCCGCTTGATACCTTGGCCACGGTAAAGAAAAGCGTCGGCCCGTTGACGGTAGCGCACCTCGGCCAGATTCCGTCGGTTACGGTTTCGTTCAACCTGAGGCCCGGGACGGCGCTGGGCGACGCGGTCGAACAGGTAAAAGCGGCCGCCGCGGAACTCCTGCCCGACACGATCACGACGTCGTTTCAAGGCACCGCCCAGGCGTTCGAGTCGTCGATGCGCGGCATGAACATCCTGCTCTTGATGGCGGTGCTCGTGATCTACATCGTGCTGGGTATCCTCTACGAGAGCTTCATCCACCCCCTGACGATCCTGTCAGGCCTGCCCGCGGCGGGCGTCGGCGCGCTGATCACGCTGATGCTGTTCAAGATGGATCTCAACATCTACGCGCTGGTGGGCATCATCATGCTGATCGGCATCGTGAAGAAGAACTCGATCATGATGGTCGACTTTGCCATTGCGCGCCAACGCCAAAAGGACGTCTCTCCCCACGAGGCCATCGTGGAAGCCTGCCTGATCCGGTTCCGTCCGATCATGATGACGACCATGGCGGCCCTGATGGGCACGCTGCCCATCGCGCTGGGCATGGGCGCCGGTTCGGAATCGCGGCGGCCCCTTGGCCTCGCCGTCGTGGGCGGGTTGATAGTTTCGCAACTCCTCACGCTGTTCATCACGCCGGTGTTCTACACATATATGGAAAGGTTGCGGGGGCTTTTCAGTCGCCGCCGCGTACAAACCGAACCGGCCCAGCCGGAAATCCAGCCTGCGAAATAAGACATCCAAGTCCGGTCGCGCGGGAACGCGACCCCACCGCAAAAGTCCCAAGTGTCTCAAGTGTCCCACGGAACTTCTTCTGGCGGGATCCGGATGCCAGCGGCTACAATTGAGGGTAGATGAGTTTTACCCATCAGAAAAGGGCCCCAGATGGCTGACGTCGATTCCAAAACGAAGCTGGTCGTGCGTGAAGTGGCGTGCAAGACGATCCTTAACCGCAGCTCGATCGACGACTACTCGCTCAATTGCTACACCGGTTGCTCCCATGGCTGCGCCTATTGCTATGCGCGCTATATGCAGCGGTTCCACCCTCACGAGGAACCGTGGGGCGCATTTGTAGACGTGAAAACCAACGCGGTGGAAGCCCTCGATCGCCAGTTGCGCAGCGCCCGGCCCGGTGAGGTGTTTGTCAGCAGCGCGTGCGACGGCTGGCAGCCCATCGAGAAAGAAAGACGGCTGACCCGGGCGTGTTGTCAGAGGCTCCTGGACTGCGGGTTCCGCTTGAATGTCCTGACCAAGAACAGCCTTGTCCTGCGGGATTTCGACATCTTCGATGGGCGCCCCGTGCGCGTCGGCGTCACCGTGACGACGCCCAGCGACACGCTTCGCGCCTTGTGGGAACCCAAGGCAGACTCGGTCGAGAACCGCTGGGACGTTGTCCGGCGCGCGCACCAATCCGGGCTTGAAACGTCTGTCATGCTCGGGCCTCTGTTGCCGTTCCTGTCCGACGACCAGAGGTCCATCGAGGTCCTGCTCGAACGGGCCGGCGACGCCGGGGTCGATGTAATCTGGTTTGACGCGCTCAACCCGCGGCCCAAGGTGTGGGAATCCGTGCACGCCTTGCTACAGCACCAGTTCCCAGACCTCGCCGAGCGATACCGAAGCGTGTTGTTCGCACCGGTGGTCCGCAAGGCCTATTGCGAAGGACTGCACAATCGTGTCGTCCGTATAGCGCGCCGGCTTGGTCTCGGCCAGCGCCTCGCTGGTTGTGACTAACGCGAGATTCTTATGGAAACAGGCGCGCGTATCGGCTGGCGATATGGGGTTCCCGCATCAGCATCGAGTGCAGGAACGCCCAACAGTACACGAGGTGGCCTTCGTATCCGGCGGGGTTGCCGTTCCAGTCGAACACTTCGGCGCCTTTTCCCATGCGGTCGACGAACCCGTTCTGGAACCCGCCGCCGTTTGGGAAGACGCCGTCCTGTTGGCGTTTCAGCATGGCTTCGAGGATGAGGTCGGCTTGTTCGGACATGCCGGTGATGTAGAGGGCATTGAGCAGGTAGGACGTGTTGCTCACGCAGCATCCGCCGTTCAGGAATTGCTGAAACTCGAAGTAGGCCTCCATCTCCTCGCGCGGAACAGGGCGGATAGTGACGGGCGTGCCGAGGTCGAACCGGCTGAACCCGGTTTGCTCGAGCGCCCGCCAATACGTCTCGAGCATCGGCCTGCCTTTGTCTTTATCTACGACGCCGTAGTTGACGGCAAAACTCGTTGGAACGTCGGAGTAGATGTCGTGGAGCATCCCGTCCCTGCTTCGCCACCAACCGAGCCAGCCCGTTTCGGGATTATAAAACGCGGGCAGAAAAGCGGCTTTCAACTGCCCTGCTTTTTGCGTGTATCGCTGCTCCTGTTCAGTCCGTCCCAACTGGCGTTCGAGATCGGCCAAGCCGCGCCAGGCCCGGTACGCAAGGACATTGTTATAGGCGTCTTTGTGGCCGCTGGCGTAACAGTCCCAGGCATTATCAGGATCCCGCGGCGGCCTTGAGCCGCTGTTTCCGCTTTGCTTGGACTCGATCAAGCCGTCCCGGTCGATGTCGCGGCCTTCCATATATTCTGAAAGAAACTCGAGGCTGCCTATGCGGCCCTTGAGCCAGTCGGTGTCGCCGGAGGCTTTGACGTAGCACCACGCGCCGATAAGCACCGCCGGGTTTGCGTCCATCACGTTCTGAGTTTCGACCACGTCGCCGGCGGGCGGCTCGTCGCCACCGGCGGTGCCACGCGCCGTGTAGGCAATCAGGCCATCCTTGTTTGTTTTGCAATCGATCCAGTACTCGACAGCGCGGCGCAGGATCGGAGGCATCGACACGCCGGGCGCCAACTCCGGCACAAGAAGCGTGGCGTCGCCCAGCATGTAAAGGACGCTGCTGACGGGGTCGCTGAGCACGTTGTTCGCCCACACTCCGATCACATCCCTGCTCCCGCCCGACGCGCCGCAACTCTGCTGGATCAGGTTGAACCACCCGCGCCGTGCCGCTTTCCACTGCTTTTCATTGTTGAACCCGGCCGGCATCGGCAACACCACGGGCGTGAATTCCATGAGCAGGCCGCCCTGGCGGGGCGCAGGCAGTTCGAACGTGACGGTAACCCATTTTTCGCTCCGGCTCCCCTCGATCCGGCCTGTGAGCCCTGGTTGGCCGGCACACGTGACCAGCATCTGCCCCAGATCCGGCGCGCTCAGGATGGCTGGAAGTACAAACTTGCCGTCCTTGGTCCAATTGCTGCTGATGACGCACGTCACCGCGGTGGCCGGTTCAAACGGGAAAACCATCTCGAGTTTGTCGATCTCCGAGATGTCCTTGTTGTTGGACGACACGGCCATCAGCAGCCGGTCCGGTTGCGCGGCAATTTCCCAGGACAGCTCTTTCCCTTCTCCAAGGCGGTAGTAATACCGGATCCATTGTTTCTCTGCCGTTTCGACGCGGACAGGCGGCGTCAAGGCAGCGTTGTTCTTGATCAGCCGCAACTCGACCGGGGCCTTGAGCAAGTTGATCCCGGCGCGGTTCGTTCCTTCGGTGTCCCACCCGATTTTTGTGATTTGCGCGGCGGTCCGGTCTGCTTCGAGATTCAGTTGCAACGCGGGCGAGGAACACGCCAGTGAGATGGAATCTGCCGTGGCTATTGGCGCGATCAGCAACCAGGCGGCAATGCAAAAGCTCTTCATGGTTAATCTCCGCTATTTTTTCAGGAGCCGGTATTCCAGAAGTATTGACCCGGGCGCCTCGTTGACTTCCAGCACCACGGAACTCAATTCGGCGCCTTTCATAATCCCGGTATAAAACGGCTCGTAGCCCCGCGCTAACGTTACTTCATAGTTCGCCTCGCGATCGATCTCGCTGAGATCACAAGTAAAAATGTTTTCTGCATATAGATGCCTGCGGAACCCGATAACCATTCCGTCCTGTTCGTCCGGCCGGTGATACTGCAGGACGCACCAGTCTTCCGGGTTCGTCGTGATAGGCGTCGACACGTAGAGGTTTCCGAAATAGTATTTGCGGATTCGCTTGCCTTCCGCGATGGCGGAGCGCAGCAACTCGCGCGGGTATGACTCGGGCCGGGTGTCTTCGCAAAACGAGATGCCCCCGTTGAACCCGCTGCGGAAGTTGTAGGGGTCGGCCCCCATTTGGCCGCTGACACTGAACGGGACGTACCGGCTCAGCCCGGCCGTCATGACCTGGTTCTGCAGCGCGGCCTGATGCAGGTCCTTGTTCATCAGCGGCGTGATGGTGGCGTCGGTGCGCCACAATGGAATGGATCGCGAGCACAACTCGAGGTCAATGCGCCCGCCGCCCGACGCGCAGTTGTCGATCCGGATGTCGGGATGCTGCCGCCGCATGTCGTCCCACCACTGGTAGAGGCCCTCGACGTACCGGATCTCGGCCATGCCCACCCGGTCAGGGCCGGCCGCGGCATCGAGCTTTTGCCACAGCGGCGTGTAGGCGACGGCGTTATCGATGCGCACCCAATCGAGGTCGTACGCATCGATCAAGGCGCCCATGTATTCCGTGATGTATTGGCGCGCTTCCGGGACAGCGAGGTTGAACATGCCCCACTTGCCATCGTCGGGCAGCACGACCCATTCAGGATGTTCGACGGCCATCAACGTGCCCGGGCAAATGCGTTCGGGTTCAAACCACATCAAGAATTGAAGCCCGGCGGCGTGGACGGCTTCCGAAAGCGGCTTTAAACCGTCTGGAAACCGAGCCTTATTGAACCCGCGCTCCACCGGCAGCACGTAATTGCCGACGGTGGGGAAATTGTCCTTGCCGTAGTAGGCGTCGTACCAAAAGCACTCGAACCCCAGGTCTTTTCCTGCGTTGAGGTGCTCGAGCGCGATAGTTTCGGTGCACTGATCCATTTCGTAAAATGCGGTGCTGAGATGCGCGATCGGCGGGACAACCACCTCGCCGCGCACCCTGGGTAGGATATGGCGCCGCATCGTGCCGCGCCAGAGGTTGTACGCCCGCGTGTGGTCGTCGCCTGTCCACAGCATCAGCAGGATGCGCGGCGTCCGTATCGACTCGCCCGGATGCAGCGCGATGCACAGGTTCTGCATGCCCGCCTGCAACACGACCGTCCCATCGCGGTTCTCGACGGCTGCGGCCCATTGGCCGGTCCAGCCAATTCCCGCTACAACGCCGCCCCCGTCCCACTGGACGTCGAAAAACGGGCACGCGCCCGACGACGAACGGCCGGCGTTTGGCGCAAACGCGTGACGCTGGCCCGGCGCAACGGGTTGTGCGAACGGCATCCAATCGTCAACGCCGCCCGTGCTGCGCAGGCTGTGGAACGTCGCCGATGCGCGGGCGCCGCACGCGAACGAGACATCCAAGGCGCGCACTTGTTCGAGGGCAGGCGTGTCCGCGCCGCCGTGGTTGGTTAAATAAATGATCCAATCCACGCCGGGAGTGTCCGTAAATGCAGTGGCTACCGCGCGGACCTCCAGTTTGGTGTCTGGATCCGTGAAGATGAGCGACCTCCGCTGGCCACCTTCAACAGGCTCGACTTCGGCCCGCCGTTCCCACGACGGCAGCAGCACGTGCGACGGGCGGCCGCCGTAAACGAACGAAAACGGCCATACGGGCAGCGCCTCCCCGGTCTTCTCCGCGAACGCGTGCTCCGCCCACACCAAATTGGCCTGAATATCATCCGCGTGGGCTGTCCCCAATGCGGCAATCGCCGCCAACGTAACAGCAATAATCATTCTGTCCCTTCCTCGCGCACGCTGTAACCAGCCGGGGCAGCCTGGAATCACGGCAAAACAGACTCTACCCGATAAGGACTGGCGGTCTTTGGAACAGACCTATTGTTCGTTTTCAATACGCAATGTCACCAACCGTTTCGCTGGCACAGCGATTGTACATTGGCCTTCACTTGGCGTGATTCGCCGAATGACGGCTCCTTGAAGATTCGCCTCCGAAACGATGTTGCCGGCTAACCCCTTGATGAGGGCTGTTTGTTGCGTTGTGTATGGATTAAAGAGACGCATGTACAACACGTTGTCCTCACGATACATCGCGCCGGTGATGACATGGCCGTCAACACCGATTGGCAAAAAAGGCGATCTTTCGGCTTTACCATCGATTTGCACCACCGGCCGGTCGAAATCGGCGGCCAGTTCCGGTAACCGGGCCGCCTCCCAGTTCGGTCCGTAAGAGGTCAGAGCGAAGGTGTAACGGTGCCGGCCCGATAAAGGGATGCCGGATTCTGGCCCAATCATAAAGCGGTTGCCATAGGCTAAGACCAATTCAAGCGTCGAAGAGTTCCACAGGAACGCCGACGAGCGATCCAGCAACAGGCCGATACCGCCCACGGGACCTTCAGCCGCGGCCCAAGAGACGGCCCAAGACGAACTCTTGGAAGCTGTGACAACGTCATATGAGTTGTCGCTCAACGCCGTGCTCAGGCTAATCGCGCTAGGAAAAACGAATCGCAGCTTCTGGGTTTCATCCGCGAAGTCCGAGCTTACGTTTGTCTTGGGAAAAACATTGTCAGTCGCGGCTCCGATACGGCAGGAAGCACCAAAATCGAATTCCACCTCGATTTCAACTGCATGGCTGCCGGTTTTCAAGAGGACCCGCTGCTCGAACGGGATGGCGCCCATCCGTCCCCGCATCTCGGCGAGACCAAGAAGCTGTCCCTGATATGCGCGCAGTTCGGACACCGAAGACCGCGCATTGGCTTGATCGTCCGGGAAAAACGCGGCAAAGTGTGCGGGCGATCCGAGCAACTCACAGCCAAGTCGCTTGTCAAACAAGCTCACAATGCCGCTGTCGCTCGTTATCGAAACACGGTAGAACTCATTTTCAAGAACCGTGCTTTGGCAGGGTTCAAGACGCCCTGGCGGGTTTCCCGCCTGTGCTTCGGCGAGTTGAAATGTCTCAGAAGAAAGGGGCGGCAGTTCGGTTGGCCAAGCGACCATCGCTTTGGTTGGTTTACCGCTGCTGTCGGTGGCCAAGACCACGCTCTCGCTTCGGATTTCTTCCGAAGTTTGCCCCGCCCGGCGCACCGCGAGCGACAAGCCATTGGCCGGGTTTGCGCCATGTATGAGTACGAGACTCCTGGATTGAGGAATCGGATTAAACACGGTCACGGTTGAGCCATTGCTGCTTGAGACACCCAACGCCGATCGCAAAATCACGTTCGCTCGCGACTCGGCATCGGAGGTCCACTCGCGGCAAAGATCCGCATAGGTCTCCTCCTTGGACCAGGACCAATAACCAAATTGCATCGGGAAGCAGCAAAGCGTGTCGTGATGATTCGCCATGAGAACCAACCGCCATGCGTCACTCACATTCTGTTCGAGATTTGTATCATACAGGCAGGCAGCGCGTTCGGCGGCTTCGGTCAAGCGTTGAGCTCGCCGGCATTTCCTCTCCAACTCGCCACCCAGAATGCCCCAGGCCCAGCGTTGCTCCGCTTGGCTCGTGGGATCGTGGATGACCACTTCAGGACGTCCAAGCGTTGAGATGAATTCTCCTAACGTCACCGGAATGAACGAGGCCGATTGGCCCTGAAATCGCAAACCAACTGCCCGCCCGGGCAATCCAGGACCCGCAGCCAGCCAAGATGTCTCGACATCTGTGCCGTCCTGCCGCCAGATTCCCCAATTTGCCGGCGCCTTGTCGCCCGTTTCAAAGGATCCATTCTGCAGCAATTCCCGGCTGTCTCCAGTTGCTACGAGAGACAATCCGTCAAACGCTGCATCGCCCGCCGATCCGTATACTCTCACCTCGGGGTACAAGAAGCGTGCATGAAGCGGCACATTGAATTTCAACTCGACGCGATGCCAGGCGCCGTCATTCGCAACAAACGCTTCTACAAACATATAGGCTGGATCGCCGAAATCCAACATTAGGCAAGCCGCAGGGGCCGAGGATCGAATCCACCCCGAGAAGCTCAGAGTCTTGCCCTGGTATTGCCCCGCCTGAATTTCCTGGGCTAAAGCAGCCCATGGTGATGTTTGGTTGTGGCCATCGAGTGCGGGGCTGATACGCTTGGTTTCAAAGTCGTCAAACCGTGACGCCAGCGGCCTGCGAATACCGGCCTGAGCCGCTTTTTTCACGTCCCATGGCCCATAACCAAAAAGAGTCCGCTCATCGAACGAATAACGCGGTATCGCCACGACATGAGCACCGTCCGGCCCCTCCCATAGGAAAGAATCGTGATTGAACGCAGGCAGATCGCCCCACGGCGCCCAGTGTACCCGGAACAAACATCCTTTGTACTCGAACCCGTTTAGAATCTGCGGCAACTGTGAGATAAAACAAGGTTCTTGCGCTGCATAGGTCTTGACG
>JAPLKX010000723.1 GCA_026387845.1 Candidatus Hydrogenedentota bacterium
TGACGGAGCCGGCCTGAAGCCGGGGCTCGTTGGGGATCAGGACGTGTTCGGGATCGTTAAGGCCGCCGCGGGCCGGCGCGGGGGCGAGCAGGGAAAGGGCCAGGAGAGCCAGGAGAGCCGGGAAAGCCGGGAAAGCCGGGATCGGGGATAACGTCGCATGATGACCACGGGTGCGTCTCATGATGGAGTTGTTTTCCCTTCGGTTGAGTTATCGGCCAAGGGCCGCGCAGGTTCCAGCTTAGCGATGGGCACGGTTCGGGTCCAATATTTTCCGCTATTTCTCGAACTCGGTCCGACCGATGCCACTTTGTCGAATGATGGACTGAAGGGTGCCTATTTTGATTTGTTTATGACACGGGACAGGAACGGTCCTGACCCTTATGGGCGTGTGCTGCTGCATGATGATATGACTTCCCCGCCTGCGAATTTCTTCAAAACCATGCCGGCGCAGGATATCGCAAACTTCTTCACTGGAGAATATCCCCAGTTTACCCATGGGCAATCTCAAATTGGGCAACTTGAATTTCCGGATGATACCGTTCGGTTACTTCTTCGGGTGGCGCGCATTCGAAGAATAAATCGACCGCTTCACGTAAATTGGCCAACGCCTCCGCTTCGGTATCTCCCTGGCTGGCAATGTCGATTTCAATGCATTGAGCCACGTATCCATCGTCCTCTTTCCAGATACTGGCGGAAAATTTGTGCGCCATGGGATCCTCCTGTGGTTTTGTTATTGTGCCATAAGATCGCGGTTCATGTCACGCAAAGAGGCGGAGATTCCAAAAACGGCCTACTTCATAATCCTTAGCAATTCGTCGCGCAGGCGCTCGACCGCGCGGACGGCGGCGGGGTCCAGGTCGGGGGAGGAGCGGTGGTGCTCGAAGAGGTCGAGGCGCTGGAGCAGGTCGGAGTCGGCCTCGAAGACGGCCTCGCGGCGGCGGGCGGCGTGAGGCTGGGCGAGGATGTCCTTTTCGGAAAGCAGGGCGGCCAGGGTCGCGGCCTCGCGCGGCAGGCCGGCCTGGGCGCCGGCCAGCAGGAGGCGGCCCAGGCGCGGATGCAGGGGCAGCGCGGCGAGGCGGCGGCCCAGAGGAGTGAGGCGGACGCCGGAGGAGGGATGTTTTTTGCTGGGTTTGTTCATTAAAATGTACGAGCTGAAGCTCGCACTCCAAACTATTTTCGAGTTAGCCCGAGCACAAAGACCGATCGCTCGGGGGCGATGCGGACGAGCGCCTTGCCCATCGGGCCTTGGCTCAAATGCGCGAAGGCTTCCTGGACCTGCGGGAATTCGAAGATTTTGCCGAATTCATGAAAGCGCCGGGATTTCATGAATTACCACCGCAACAATGCTTGAATTTCCTGCCGCTGCCGCAGGGGCAGGATTCGTTGCGGCCGGGCTTGCGCGCGGGCGCGGCGGCGCCGTCGAGGCGCCGGGCCGCCTGGCGGGTCGGGCGGGCGTAGGCGGACTGGGGCGGCGCGGCGGCGGGACGCGCAACCCCGCGCGCCTGGCGGAGCTGCCACTGGCGCACGAGCTCGCGGTAATGCGCGTCGGTGTGTTCGAAAAACATCTTGTAGGCGCGGCAGAGGTAATTGACTCCGTCGGGACAGGGGACGCGGAGGCGCTCCTTGAGGCAGCCGCCCCGGCATTGGACCAGCCAGGGGCAGGCCTGGCATTGGGGCGGCAGGGTGGCCTTCTTCATGCCGAAGGCCTTCTGGCGCGGGCCGTTCAGCATCTCGATCAGGTCGCCCTGCAGGACGTTGCCCAGGTGGCAATCGGGCTGGACGAAAAAGTCGCAGCAGTAAACGTCGCCGTTGTGCTCGACGACGACGTAGCAGCCGCACTCGTCCAGCAGGGTGCACTCGGGCGGCGGCAGGCCGACGTAGGTGTGGAAAACCGACTCGAAGTAGCGGACGTAAACGGTGGGCACGCCGTTGACGAAGTCCTTGGTCCACTTGTCGAAGATGCGGCAGAGAAACTCGCCGAAAGCCTCGGGGCCGACGGCGTAGGGCGCCATGGTGCTCGGGTCATTGGGCAGCGTCTCGACGCAGGGGATGAACTGCATCCAAGGGATGCCGATCGACTTGTGGAAGTCGTAGATCTCCTCGGGATGCCGGGCCGACAGGTCGTTGACCAGGCAGAGCACGTTGGTCTCGACCTTGTTGGCCAGCAGCATGCGGGCGTTGCCCGAGACCCGCTTCCAGGTGGGCTCGCCGCCGCTGGATTTACGGTAACGATCGTGGATGAATTCCGGCCCGTCCAGCGACAGGCCGATCAGCCAGTTGTATTGGTGGAGGAAGGCGGCCCATTGCTCATCGAGCAGGACGCCGTTGGTCTGGAGGCTGTTGCCGACGGACTGGCCCGGAGCGCCGTGGCGTTGCTGGAGTTCGACGGCCTGCTTGTAGAAATCCAGGCCCATCAGCGTGGGCTCGCCGCCCTGCCAGCCGAAATTGACCGCGTCCATCCCGCCGCGGAGCACCTGCTTGACCATCGCCTCGAGCACGGGCTCGGACATGCGGTGGCGGCTGGTGTCGGGATACATTTGCGCCTTTTCGAGGTAGAAACAGTAAGTGCAGCGCAGGTTGC
>JAPLKX010000218.1 GCA_026387845.1 Candidatus Hydrogenedentota bacterium
GGGAAGAAGAGACTCAGCCCGCCGCCGAGAGCCGCCGTAATGAAAAGCGTGGAGACGTAAATATGGACATTGCGCGCCGCGAACGTGTCGAAACGGCGCCGCCAGGCCAGCGAGCCGGACGCCACACCGGCTGCCAGCGCGGGCGCCGCCCAATACGGCGCAAGAGACGGCATAAACAGGAATGGCATGATCGGCAGCATGAACGCGATGGCCGCCGCTACAAGGAGCTTCGCAGTGAGCCGCTCGGCTGAAGTGGCGAACCGGGCGTCCTGCACGGCCCGCGCCAGCAACAGGTAGCCCAGCACGCTCAGCACCGAGCCGATGGCGCAGACGTACAGGGCGTAGCCGGGTTCGAGCCAAATCGCCAACACCGCCAGGCCGAGCATAGCCGCAAAGCCGGCGTAATAGTTGCGCGAGAGCCGGAACCCGTCGAGCCGGTAAGCGTATTTCGCGGCAACCAGAATGGCCAGCGCGCCCGCCTCGAGGAAAAACGGCAGAAAGCCCGCGGGCATCAGCGCCAGCCCGGCTACGGCGAGACCCACGGCGAGGAATGCGGAAAACACATAGGCATACAGCCGGGAGCGGAACACCATCGCGTGGATCAAATAGAGCGTTGCGTAACCCAGCAACGTGGCCGCGGCGACTCCCGCGGGCGCGCCCGACGGCCGGATCAGCGATGGCAGCAGCCATAGCGATTGCGCTGTGAACGCGGCGACGGTGATGTTGGTTGCGCGCAGCATCGTCGCAGGGAACGCCTCGTACGGTTCAGGGAGAACCGTCCTGAGCCGCCATTGGGCAACCCACAGAACGCCCACAAGCGGAAGCGACAGCAGCGGGAAACACGACGGCGGCCCGCCCAATGCGTGACACGCCATGAAGTAAGACGCCGCGCCAAGCAGCATGCCCCCGTAAAGATAATAAGACCTCCGCGATCGCGCCGCCGCCGCTACGTATGGGAGGCTGAACGTGAAAACCAGCGAGGCCGCCAGCGCCGGGTGCTCACCAATGAAATCCTGGGCCACCAGGATCAAAATCATGATCAACAGCAGCGCCAGCCCATGCGGCAAATATGACTGCAGGTACAGCAAAGACGGGCCTCTCGACAACCAGCCTCTCCTTTCGGGCGGGCGGTGTCTTCACAAAAGTTCATTACAAGAGTACCGTCCAGGGGAGGTTGGTCAACACCTGTAAAATGCCTGATTTGCGGCCGGGCGAATGAGTAGAAAACACGGAGAGGCCGGGTAATTAGCGGGATTTGTGTAAGCGGCGTCCCCGCCGCTTCATCGTATTATTAAGCCCCTGCGCGACTTCGAGTTCACATCAACCGATGCGAAACTTGCGAAGGTGCCCGCCAAACGCTATTCTTTTTTTGATTGGCGCGCGCAAGAGGGTGCGCCTGCGGACAATAAATGCGCGGCAGCATTCTGCCGGGCGGGAGGGAAACGACCATGGCGGAATACAAGGGGCGTTACCGGTTCTCATTCGGCCCGTGGAATATTGACCAGGGGGGCGACCCGTTCGGGCCGGCTGTGCGGAAGCCGGAATTGCTGAAGAAGAAGATGCAGGTGGCCCGCGATCTCGGGTTTGACGGGATGCAGTGGCACGACGACGACGTCGTCGAGGACCTCGACAAGAAAACCGCCGCCGAGATCAGCAAGACCTCCAAAAGAGTAAAGAAAATGCTCGACGACCACGGGCTCGAGGCGGAGTTTGTCGCGCCGCGGCTGTGGTTTGCGCCCGAGACCGTTGACGGGGCGTATTCAAACCCCGATCCCAAGTGCCGGCGGTATGCCATCGAGCGAACCAAGAAGTGCATCGACATCGCCAACGCGATCGGCGCCCGAAACATCGTGCTCTGGCTGGCCCGCGAAGGCACGTATATCCGCGAGAGCAAAGTCGGCCGGGAAGGCGTGCTGATGATCCGCGATGCCATCAACACGTTCCTGGAATACGACCCGCAGGTCCGGATACTCATCGAGCCCAAACCCAACGAGCCCGTCGACAGCGCCCTCATTCCCACCATCGGCCACGCTATTGGCCTTAGCTATATAACGGTTGATCCGCGCCGCGTCGGCGGCCTCATCGAATCGGCCCACTCGATCCTCGCCGGGCTCGACCCGGCCGACGACATGGCCTACGCGCTGGCCCACAAAAAGCTGTGGAGCGTCCACCTCAACGACCAGGGCGGCCTCAAATTCGACGAAGACAAGAGCTTTGGGTCGTACAACCTGCGCCGGGCGTTCAACCAGGTGCGCGTGCTCGAAGAGGCGTCCTACGGGCGCAACGGCGAATGGGTCGGCCTGGATGTCAAGGCGATGAGGACGCAAAAGCAGGCCGTCGCCTGGAAACACCTCCGAAACAGCAAGCAAACTTTCATGGACCTGCTCGAAAAAGTCCGCACGCTCGACACAAAACTCGAAGCCCAGTTCAAAGCCCAGCGCGATTACGAAGAACTCGACCGATACATCGTCGCACATCTCATGGGCGTGAAAGCATAAGTATCGTTGGGAGTCGTTGGGACGCCCCCGTGTCGGTCCGTGGTCTCTTTTTTAGATGGCGCGGATGTGGACGCGGCGTCCTCGCCGCGTCACTTGGGCCGGCATCCCACAATGAAGCGGCGAGGACGCCGCTTCTACATCGCGCCCGGCGTTATTTCTCCAGCATCCCGCGGATGGCAGCCAAGTCCGCGTCAGGCTTACTCCGGCACAATTCGATGATGGCCTGGCGAAACACGGGGAGCGGGTCGCCTTCCTCGACGTACTTTTTGAGCATCTCGCGCAGGGCATCCAGGAGTTTTTCCCCGTCAAGACGACCCAACTCAGGCGCCCGTTTCAAGAACTCGCCCGGAAATTCGCTGTTGAACTGCCGCTTGACATCGAGCGAGATATGATCCGGGATGCGCTCGGCCGCGGTCGAGAACTCGAACTCCGGCCCAAGCCGCCGCAGGCAGACCCGGTACATCTCCAGCGCGAGCAGGTCGGCGTCACGTTTTGCATCCTCGCGGGTCCCGCCGGGCGCTTCCGCTTCTGAATAGATTTTGATCTTCGGCTCCGTGCCGGATGGGCGGACGATGGCGCGGCCGGTGGGTGTACGGAATTCGAGCAGGTCGTTCGACTTTGCCATCGACGACTCCGGGTCGAAATCCGGTTGTTCCCGCAGCCGTTTCTGAAAATCGTTGAACTGCGTCACCTTCCAGGCGCCGATTTCGGCGGGCGGCGACTCGCGCAGCGACGCCATCATCCCCTGCAGCATGTCCGACCCTCTGATGCCCCGCATCAGCAGCGCCCGCGCGCCGTTCCCGAAACTCCCCGCGTTCCTGGCCACTTCGTCCAGATACTCGACCAGCGTCTTGCCTTCGGCGTCCAGCGCGCAAACCAGGTCCGCCAGCATTAATGCCGGCCCCGCCGCGTCCTTGTCCCGGATGGTATCGGTGAGCAGATATCCGTGGCTCTCCTCGACCGCCAGGATCAGGTCCGGCGCCTTCGCGTGAAGGCCTTCGTAACGGCCCTCAGCTTCCAGCGACCGAAGCACATCTGCAATGTATTTGAACCCGATCAGGAGGTCGCTGACAATCGGCCGGCCCGCCTTCACCGCGATGCGCTCGACCAGCGATGACGTCACAATGGTTTTGATCATGAACCCGGTTCTGTGCGCCGGCCCGCGCTTTTTATCCAGCAGCATGTAGTAAGTAAGTAGACAAGCGATCTCATTGCCGGTGAGGTGGCGCCATCTGCCCGCGGCGTCCTTGGCCAGCACCCCGATACGATCTGCATCGGGGTCCGTCGAGAACACCACCGAGGAGCCGCAGGCCCTGGCGGTCTCGATAGCCGGCCATGCCGCCTCGGGCACTTCCGGGTTGGGCAGGTGAAACGGGATGCCCGGAAACGTCCCGTCAAACGCCGCCTGAGGTTCGTGAACCACGACGTTATGCCCAGCCCGCCGCAACACTTCCTCGACGGTTGTCCGGCCCGTCCCGCACAGCGGCGTGTACGTGATTGGCCTGGGTTGCACCTTCTGCGGCGGATGCAGGCCCCGTTTCAGCGCCAGGTTCATTAAAAGGTACTTCTCATGCACCTCGGCAGGCAGCGTCGTGACCAGGCCTTTCCTCTCGGCCTCGTCAAACGGCATCCGCGTTACCGGTTCGAACTGGTTCATGTACTCGGCCAGGGCTTCGTCGTACGGCGGTATGTCCTGCGCCCCGTGGACGTTATAGAATTTGAATCCGTTGTCGTCGGGATGGTTGTGCGACGCGCTCATGTTGACGCCCCCGTGCGCCTTGAGCAGCCGAAGCGAAAACGACAATTCCGGCGTCGACAGGTAAATGTCCGGCCGGGACATGTCAACAAAATAGCAGCGAATCCCGTGGGCGGCGTAGATTTCCCCGGCAATCACCGCCAGTTTGCGCGACGACAGGTCCAGTAAAGGGTTGTGGCTGAGGAACTTATACGTGCCGAGCATGTCTTTGAAGATCCGCACGTCAAACGCCACGACAACCGACAGGTCCCCCTTCCCTTTGAACTC
>JAPLKX010000444.1 GCA_026387845.1 Candidatus Hydrogenedentota bacterium
GTCAAAATTGGCGTTGGCGGGGGCGCCGCCCTTGCATGCCGCCACCCACTCCTGCTGCTGGCCGGGCGACTTCGGGTACTTCACTTCGGGCCGCTTGTACGCCTGCATCTGCTCTTCGGGTATGATCCGCACCGGCGCGCCGTACGTGCCGACGGTGATCTTGCCTTTTGTGCCGACAAGCAGCGACCCGCCGTCGCGGTCGCCGATGATCCTTCCCTCTTCGAGTTCAGCCGGGCGCGGGATTTCGTTGCCGCCGTCATACCATGTCAACTTGACCGGCGGCATCTTGTCCCGTTTCGGGAACTCGTACCGGACAATCGACGATTTCGGATACGTCTCGGGATGGTGTTCGGAAGTTTCGACTTCGATCCGCGTGGGTGGCGTGAGGTTAAGCGACCAAAACGGCGCATCAAAGATGTGGCAGCCCATATCGCCCAGCGCGCCCGTACCAAAATCGTACCAGCCCCGCCAGTTGTGCGGGCAATACACCGGGTTATAAGGCCGTTCCGGCGCCGAGCCCAGCCACAGGTTCCAATCCAGCGTCTCGGGGACGGGCGGGGTGTCCGTGGGCCGATCGATGCCCTGCGGCCACGTCGGCCGGTTGGTCCAGCAATGGATTTCAGTGACGTCGCCGATCGCGCCGTCTTCGATCCATGTCTTCAACACCCGGCAGCCATTGAACGAATGCCCCTGGTTGCCCATCTGCGTCATGACTTTATACTTCCGCGCCGCCTCCATCAGCCGCCGCACCTCGTAGATGCTGTGCGCCATCGGTTTCTCGACGTAGACGTGCTTCCCCAGTTCCATGGCGGCCATCGCGGCAAACGCATGCGTGTGATCCGGGGTTGCCACGATCACCGCGTCAATGTTGTTCCGCTCCTTTTCGAGCATGACCCGGTAATCTTTGTATTTGGCCGCGTCTGGGAACCGGGTATACATTTCGCCGGCCCGCTTGTCGTCGACGTCGCACAGCGCGACGATCCGCGCATGACGAGACACCACGTCGATGTCATGCGCCGCCTGGCCGCCCGCACCGACCGCCGCCACGTTCAACGTCTCGCTTGGAGCGGTTTTCTCCGCGCCGAATCCGTACCGCGGCAAAATGCTGAACGCCGCCATAGCGGTCGCCGGCGCCGCCGCCGTACGCCCTAGAAACCCACGTCTCGAGATTTTCTTCCCTGTCATGGCCATTCCCTCTTTTTGTGTTCGTGTCAATGCAACTGTCATCGACAGAATAGCATACCCGAGAGCGCATGAAAAGGTTGACCAACACTCTGGCGGGCCGCTCAAAAAGAAAAGGCCGACTTCAGCGGTGCCAACTGCGTTGGCGCGTCGGCCTACTACAAATCTGATCGCAATGGCGCCGGCGGCTAAAACAGCCCGCTGGGCTCCGCGTAAGCTTTCCACAGGTCGTCGCCCGCGCTGGCCCAACTGGCGGCGCCGCCCAGGTAAAATGTCGAACCCGGCGTGGCAGGGAATTTGTCACCATACCGGATGTACTCGACGTGTCCGTCCAGGTAAAGGCAGTTGCAGCCCCCGGGCAGGTGGTTAAACCGCGTGACGTAGTTGCCTGCAGGCAGGCCCGGCGGGATGTCCGGGATAATGCCGTTTTCCGGGTGAGGCACGCTGATCATGTCCAGCATTACGGGGATCTCGCTTTGCGCCATCGCCGAAGCGGCCGGATTGTTGATGTCGGTGATCATGAACCGCTCGACACCTTCCCGCATTCGATACGACACGTTCGTCCCGCCCGATCCCCAGCAGTACTGCGTGCTGCCGGAGACGCCAAGCGACCCAAAAGCCTCGTCCGACCAGTGGACGTCGTCATTCACAGTGTACGGGTTCCAACCCACTGCCTGCGTCATGCCGGCTACCATGACGCGGACTACATATATCTCGCAATCCCGTAGGCAGACATTGTCGCCGCAGTTTGGTACGTCATCTTGTACGACCCACCCGAGGTACGCATACGACGTCGGGCCCAGGGCGCAAACCAAGCCTTCGTATCGGTCGCGGTCGGTAAGGCCCTCCGTCTCGAACACGCGCCTCAGCCGTTCCGCCTGTTCGTCCGTTGACGGCCGGTACGGGTCAGAGGGGCAGAAATAGATGTTCGAGTCCGTCACGTACTCCGGGAAAACTTTTATCGGATCCGGGACAAGCAACCCCGCCATCACGGTCGGGTCCATGAAGCCGCCCGGCTCGTCTTCCCACGGAAATGCGACGGGCGGAAGCTTGTTGCCTTTGCTTTCCGCGGCAAACATCTTGAAAATCAATCCGAATTGCTTGAGGTTGTTCTGGCAGGAAGCCCGCCGCGCCGCTTCCCGGGCGCGGGCAAGGGCCGGCAGGAGGATGGCCGCCAG
>JAPLKX010000339.1 GCA_026387845.1 Candidatus Hydrogenedentota bacterium
TCGACGGCAGGCACCAGGATGGGTCTTCCCTGGTCGTCGAGTTGGCCGCTGGGCTCTTCGGCGGTTGGGTAATAGTGGCCGCCGGTGCCATTGGCCAGGCGCGCCAGCGGCTCGTGCAGGATGCTGTCGCCCCACCCGACACCGAAGTAGCGGAAATGCAGGTTCCACATGATGTCTACCACATCTTTGATTTTGCCGGGCGGCGTGGTCAGCCGGCCGTCACTGATGCAGAGGATGCCGGGAACGTCCGCGTCGTCAAACGGGATTCGGGAATGAGCGATTTCCTCGGCCTCGAGGACGGCCGTGGCGTCGAGGGCGGCCGGCAACAGTTCGGTGGCGCCGTGATCGATAACGCTGATCGCTTGCAGCCGCGCCAGAAGCAACGCTTTGTCGTTGGCAAAGGCGGGGCCATTATCGGGAGCCGTGACCAGGCGCGAACACTGAGTGCGGTCGTGGAATTCCATCAGGGCGACTTGGTAGTTTGCGGGGAGTTCGTCGATAAGCTGGCCCACGCAGGTGTCGTACAGGGCCTGGAGCGGGTCCTTTGCGCCCGATATGGACTGGTCTAAAACTTTTTGGGCGGAGGCGAACATGCTGCCCGAGTAGTCCAGGAGGATCACGAGGTGGGTGCGCAGATTGTCGCCGGGCGTAAGGAACTTATTGGTCTCCTCGAGATCGATGGGCACGTCCTTTTCATACACGCTGAATCCCTGGACGACGTCGTCGAGGAGGTCGAACGGCAGCGGGATGGGCTGGTAGGCGATGTCGCGCATGAGCAGGACATAGCGCACCAGGGACGGGGTCCTCGTGTCGGCCCACGCGGCTTCGAACGTCAACGCGGCGGCTTCGACGGAAATCTCGACGATTTCTTCGGCCACATTTTCGAGATAGACCCTGTTGCCCAACGGGTCTGTTTCGTAAGCGCGTATCCGGACCTCGGCAGAACTGCCGGTACCGTCGAGCTGGGCGCGGTCAATGGAGACGTTGACCTCGACCCAATTCTTCATAACGTCGGGGGTACCCTCGCTGTTGCCGACCTCAGGGTACAAGTACACCCAAGGCTTGTTTGCAGTCGCTTCGAAATTGAGCATGGAGCCGGGATCGCCCAGGTTGGCCACATCGAACGCACTCGAAACGCCATAGGAACCAAAGGTGATTTCTTTGGGCCTGACGCCGATGACAATTTGCTTGGGCACCTGGAACTCGATGCGTACAGGAAACCAGCCGTAGTCGGGGTCGTTGGACTCGATCCACAATAGGTAGTTCTGTTCGCCGTAAGGCAGGCCTTCCCGTTCAATGGTGACAGCTACGACGGTCATCTGGCCGGGCTGCAGCGTGGCCTGCATAGGGCTGACGGATATGAGCCATTCGGGGAAGTCTGCGTCGTCGATAGACCATCCCAAGGCGGCGGTGCCCGTGTTGGCGATGGTGAAATTCATGGTGTTCGTGGAGGTGCCGAACGGCAGGAAGTGAATCTGGTCCTGGTCGATGTTGGGGACGCCCTCGGTGTTGGTACCCGTATCGACAGCGATGGTGGCCTCGCGCCCGACGTTCATTGTGACCCGGACCGTTGCCGAGTCGACTGCCGCGCCGGTTCCATCTTCGGCGGTGACTTCAAACTCCCAGGCGTAGTCGGTATCGGCGGGGGTCATTCCGGTGCGGTCAACGGAGATGGTGACGGTGTCGGTGGCGTCGCCGGAAACGTCGCCCGAGGCGATGCCGGATCCGTCGACGGGCGTCAGTATGGCCCAGGCCGGTTTGCCGGCGGTGTCGATTCTCCAGTTGATAACGCCCAACCCGCCGTTCCAGATCGCCAGTGGTCGCCTAATATAGACGGTCCCGAAATCCAGCGACTGAGGCAGGACGCGCAACGTCGGCGGAAGCGTGATTTGGCTCACCGCCACATAGATTTCATCGCCGCCGGCCGACCGAACGCGCAGCCACGCCTGATGGGCCGTATCGGCGTCAGGCGGCGACTGCGAGCGATCAATGGTGACCGTAACGGCGCTGGCGGCGCCTCCGCCGGTATCTCCGGCGGTAACCGAGACATCCAGCCAGGGCCGGTCACCCGCGCTCCAAGTGCCTCCCACAAGAGCGCCTTCTTGAATAGTCCACGAGAGGGTGCCGGTTCCGGTGTTCTGAATGGTCAACTCTTTGTCGCTGTCGGTGCTGCCGAAATCCAGCGTCAGCGGTGTGACAAACAGCACCGGGTCCGGGCCTTCCACTGACAGGTGGACCGTTTCGGTGCCGCCGTCGGACCCGACGGTGAACTGGGCTTCGGTAATGCCGGGCGCGATGCCGGTCCGGTCAACGGTAATTGTAACAGTATCACTTTCTCCCGCCGCGACAGATCCCGCGCTCGAAGAGGCGTCCGCCCAAGAAGGCAGCGAATTATTGTCGATGGTCCAATTGAGCGTGGTGGCGCCCGCGTTGGTGATGGTAAGGTCGAGCACGTCGACCTGAGTGCCAAAATCCATGGCAAGCGGCGACACCTGCAGCGCCTGCACAACCGCGGCCAGCGCTACATCCTGAGATCCGCCGTTCGAGTTGATGGTGATCGAATGCGTGTTCGGGCCGGGCGACAGCAAGGACCGGTTAAGCGTTATGGTGACGGTTTCGGACGCGCCGCTGGCGAGACTACCCGAAGTCTTGTTGAGCGTATAGGCGGCGGGCGGGTCAGCAGGCAGGTTCCAGTTGAGCGTGCCGGCGCCGGCGTTGCGAACCAGAATGGTCCGTGTGGTCTCAGACCCGCCGAAATTGAGGCTCTGCGGAGTGACCTCGAGCGTGGGAGGCGCCACAACGGACAGGACCACGGCGATACTTCTATTGCCGCCGTCGGAATTTACCACGACAGCGCCCGTGTAGTTGCCCGCAGCGAGACCGGTGGTAACGGAAGTGAGGTGAAGCGATTGGCTGTGGCCGGAAATTTCTCCACTGAGCGGCGACGTGGACAGCCAGGCGGGGCAATCGCCAACCTCCCAGGACAGGGTGCCGGAACCGGCGTTGGAAAGAATAACTACCGCAGAGGAACTGGCGGCGTTCAGACTGACCGCAGTCGGTGAAACTTCCAGCAGGGGGCCGGATGGACAGCCCGCCAGCCATAACGCGGCCACCGGCGCCAATACCCATTTCAACCAGATGATTCTACGGCACATACGCTTTCCCACCTTTGGCAAAAGCCGGCCAGGCCGGCCACATGGCTAAGACACCATCGGATCGTTTGGATCTGCATCGTCCAGGTCAGGGATTCCATCTTCATCAGCATCCCCGACTTCTTCGTCATACGGATCCGCATCGTCGAAATCAGGCCAGCCATCGCCATCGAAGTCGAAAGCGTAGTACGCTTCCGGGTCAAACGGGAGGCTGTACAGCGCGGCCTCGCGGGCGGGGGGCGCCATGGCGGAGTTCTGGTTAACGAAGAGGCCTTCGCCGGGCGTCATCCAGCAGCCCGGATACGTGAAGTATTTGGTCAGCGACGGCGAAGTGTCCGTTGCGGGGCTGTAATAGATCCTATTGTCGACGCGGAAATTCAGCCGGAAAAACTCGTTCGCGCCCAGGCCCGTAAACGTGAGTTTGAGCAGGTTGCCGAAGGCTCCGTATGGCGGGTATTGGTCAGGTTCGGTGACTATCGTGTAGACGCCGTGGCCTTCCGGCGGGAGCATGCGCCATCCGTCGATTAGACCGCCCGGAACGATCACGACACCGCCCGCGTTAATCTGATCTTGAAGCCGGCCGGCCAATTCGGCCCGCTGGGCCGGCGTCAACAGCGGGGCAACGGTTTCGGGCACGTCCACGGTAAACCGCAACTGGAAGTTCGTGATTTTACGCGGCATGTAGTCGGCCCGGACAAACACTTCCGCGGTTCCACTCTTTATGCCGGACGTGGTGAGCGAAATTTGGCCGGCCCGGACGTCGCCCGCCCAGTAAAGACCGTCTTTTTCAAACCAGGCTGTGTCGGTTTTCCCGGTGCTGTCGGGGAAGCTGGCTTGGATGAGGTAGCGGTGCGTGTCGCCATTGAAGAGCGAGGTGTAGGTCAGGACGATCTGGCCGCGGAGATCGGTCCAGATTCTTCCGGCATCAAGGGTTTGCGGTGTAACTTTAACATCAGATATGTTGCCTGCTCCATCGACAGAGACGACCACCTTGACCAGCCCGTCGCCTGCTTCGGTTCGGACGTCGATGCTGCCGGTGTGTTCACCGGCCGTCAAAGACCCGATGCTGACCACCATGTCGCGTACGCCGGTCTCGAGCACGGACCCATCGAGCGCGCGCTGGAGCGGCGGAATTGACACCGTCGGCGGCTGAATGGACAGCCAGTTTTGGTCTTTGGTAGCGCGCGCCGTGAAGATCGAGGAACCGATATTACGGACGGGCAGCGTGAAGCGCCGGTTGGCCGTATCTACCTTTGTTGTGCCGAAACTAAGCGACTTGACCGTATCCAGGGCCTTGGCGATATCGCCGACCTCTGGCGCATAGTAGGAGTGGCCGCCGGTTTTTTTCGCCATATCCAGCAGGAGCGCCCCATTGACGGGGTTGCTGAGCCGGCCGCTGTAACCCAGCGGATAAAGGCGCACATGCGAGTCCTCGGCAAGTTTTATAAGGTCGGTGTCTTTAATGGAAGAGGAGGTGTCCCACCCGTCGGTGATGAAGACGACGGCGCGCACGTCGGCCGTATCAAATTCCATCACGTCCGTAGGATCTTCGCGGACAACGGCCTCGCAGGCCGCTTGCAGTGCGTTATACACTTCCGATGATCCGTTTTCGCCCTCGGGCAGGGTGAATCTGTCCAGCGCGGCCACGAGCGAATCTTTGTTGGTATCAAACCCATGAATGAACCGGCCGACCTGGCCGCGCTCATGGTATTCCATGATGGCAATCCGGTAGTTGGGCGGAAGGTCGAGGATGAACTGGCGCGCAGCGTCGACCATTTGTTTGATGGCCTCGCCGGGCTGCAATGGGTTGACGGGGTCATTAACGCCGGCAAAATACATACTGCCGGTGAAATCGAGCAAGACCACAATATTGCACTTGAGATTCTCCGGACCCTGAACGAACATGCTGCTTTCATCGGGGTCGAGGGGGGAGTTATCTTCTTTGATATAGAACGTGATCTGGTTGCGGATCAACTCATCGGATGCGTCGACGGCCACGCCCCGCTTGTCCCGGATCAAGAACACGAACCGCTCGACGGACGGCGGGCGGGACCTGTTTGTGGCGCCTTCAATAGTGGCCGCCGCGGCAACGCGGACCTCGACTTTGCGCGGCGTGATTCGCACGTCGATTACGGGATTGCCTTCGGGGTCCAGGCCGGCCACGGCGCCGATCCAGAGTTCGCGCAATTCGAGGTCGTTCTGGATGCCGTCGCGGCTGATGGTAACGGAAACCTCGCGGCTATTTAACCAGGTTTCGGTGGGTTCGGGTTCCGCGGGTACTGAGTCGGCCCCCTGCGAGGCGGTGATTGCGAGGATCAGAGGATCCTCCTCCACATCAAAGGGGCTGTAAACTTCGTCGTTGAGTTCAAAAACGGCAAAGTCCAGTTGCGAGTTGAGATCGCCCACGTTGGCGACCTTGAAGGTGAGTTGGTAGCCGTCTTCGCCGAAATCCAGTGTGGCCGGGTCCACCCCGACGGCCGGCAGACCGAGGACGTCGACCGTGACGTTCACCTGGCCCAGCAGGACATCCGTGCCTTGCTCTTTTACCGAAATGAGGTATAGGGGCCGTTGTGAGTCGAAGGTTTCAGGATCGGTCAGGCTGACGGCCACGTTGGTCGACCCGCCACTTACTGTGACGGCCGTTGGCGGGGCCGCGGCGATTTGCACGGGCAGAGTGGGATCCTGGCCGCTGGTGTTGTTGGCAATCTCGATGTCCCACTGGACGGATGTGTCGCGCTCATTGGCTACACTGAACATGGCTACGCCCTGGAGGCCGTTGATGACAACGTCCGCCGGGGAGATGGTGACATCTCCGTCACCGGGATCGGGCCCTGTTCCACCCACCGTTAGCACAACGGGAACCGTCGAGGTACCGCCGTTGGAACGGATCTGGATGCCCGACGCCCTGTAAGTGCCCGGATTCATGCCGGTGCGCGAGGCATTGAGAAAAACGCGCGAGGTCATCCCGGAAGTCGAGCCGGCGGCCGTCGTAGGGTCGATTGAAAGCCAGGCAACATCCTGCTCGACCCAGCCGTCCGCTGCGCCCATCCACACCACTTCGCGAGCCGTCCAGGAGAGGGTTCCACCGCCGCTGTTATAGACGGTGAAACTTTCGCGTTCGCTGATCGAGCCGAAGTTCACGGCGGCGGGACTTGTCATGAGAAGAGGGGCCGGGCATCCAACCAGCGCCGCCCCAACCAGGACCGGCACGGCCACGGCTTTCATGAACAACCCCAACGTCCCCCTGGAAAACCGACTTTTCTTTTGCAGCATACAATCTACCTCGTCCGGCAGCTACAGCCTGACAATGGGCGGCCCCACGGTTCCCAGTCGCGCGCGCGCCGCCAAACCGCCGGCGTCTGTCAGACGCCTGCTGCGCGTCTGTCGCATTTTTTGTTAATCGGGAATCGTTTCGATGACGAGCACCCCATACGATTCCAGGAGTGGAACATCCTCCGCCAATGCTTCAGGGGGGAGGTGGTTGTAATCGAGCACAACGGTGTCCCCCTCGCCCAAGCCGCCATATTGAGCATTTGTCACCAAAGGCCCTATGTCCATAAGTTCGTTGCCAAACAGCAACAGGTGGTTGAGGTTCATAAGGCCCACCAGGGGCGTTATGTCCTCGATGCGATTATTATCTAAGTTGAGATAGACGAGCGGGCTGTCGAACGGGCTTTCGGGCCGGCCCAACTGTTCGAGCGGTTTCAGGTTGGATATTAAATTGTCGCGGAGATCCAGCCACTGAAGGTTAAGGCAGTACTCGATACCGGACAAGTCGCGGATGTTCAATTGCCCAGCATCCAGGGCCTGCACATCCAGCAGATCCGCTTCGGTCAGCATGCCGAACGGCTTGTGCAACTCCGCACGAATGGCCGATTCAAGGGCACGGTCGGGAATAAACACCGTCCCGGGACACCCCGCAAGAGCCGCTAAGACCAACCCCACTCCCACAAACTTGAAATACACGCGAACGTTCATAGCCAGCACCTTTGCCGCCGAGGCGGAAATGAGTTACCAAATCCTCCACTATACGCAATACGCACAGGTTCCAGTGTACGCACAGACTATGTTCACGCACAGACTACAGTGTGCGCACAGCAAGCTTTTCCAACTTTCTTCGTACTGTGCATTGTGTCCCAAATGCGAACATATGTAAATAGTTTTATGTGGACCGGTTATAGCGGTAGGGGGTTAACCCCCCGAGAACCACCAAAAGCTGTTATTCTTCAGGATTAGGTACGGGAATCGCGCACTTCTCGTCGACCCAGCTCACCATGGGTGCGGATCCCCCCTTCGCCGAGACCATGTCGGCAACGGCATGGGTCGCCTTGCACACCATATCCTGAGTATCGTCGGCTTTTTTGGGTGCGTAGATTGTGATCGTCCCGAGATGCTTCACGTCTTGACCTCCCACCTGAGTCTTCAATACCGGGGCAACCCCATAGGCCCCGGACTTGTAAAGAGTTTACTGCATGTTGGGAGTTATGTCAAGCGATCTTTTTTCAGAGATTCCAATTTTTCTGCGGGGTATACGGGCCGGCAATATCCCCCTTAGACATAAACCGGCAGTCGGCTATATCGGGACAATTAGTTCTGGGCTGTCCGGCTAAAGCATCCGCGACCGTGAAGCTATGGGCGTTCTGGAGCCCCCGCGCGAAGTTTGCGCGGGGACTTCAACTCAGTGGACAGCGAGGAGTGTGAGCCCGGTTTTGTCCTCGATTTCCTTGAGTTCTGCGAGGGCCTGCTCGTCGAGCGGCTGGGTTTCGAGGGGCATGTCTTCAAGAGCGAGCACGCGCACGCCGCGCCGGTCTTCGAATTCGCGCAAGTCTTTGAGTTGGGCATCGTTGAGGTGAGCAATGACGAACATGCGGTAGTTCCTCGGTTTTACGGCGTTGCCGGCACGGCGATCCGCTGTCCGACGATCAGGAGGTCGGCGTTTTTGACGTCTTTGTTCATTTCAAGCAGCGTCTTCACGTCCGTATTGAATTTTGCGGCAATGCGGTAGGCGTTGTCGCCTTCGCAGACCGTATACAAACCCTCTTGATCGGCGGCAGGCGCGGCGCCCGCGCCTGATGCGAAAACTATCAGCACCTGACCCTCGCTAACATCTTCATTCTCCAGTCCATTCCAGGCCATGATGAGTTTTGCATCGACGCCGAGAGACTGGCCGATGGTGGCGAGGCTATCGCCGGCCTGAACAACGTACTTGCGGCGGTTGGGAACAAGGACGGTAGATTGATCGGGTTGCACCGTTTCCGCGGCGGGTTGTTCCGGAGCGGGCGGGGCTTGATCAGGGGCCGGGGCCGGCGCGGCCTGTTCCGAGGCCGGGGGTTGTTCCGGCAGCGGGGGTACTTCCGTGGCAGGCGGCTGTTCCGCGGTCACGGGCCGCCCCGCAACCGGCGGCTGGTCCGCGCCCGCGGGTTGTTCAGGTGCCGGCGCGGGCGCGGGTTCAGGTGCTGCAGCCGGGCCGGGTGGCGGCGGAGGCGCCGAGGCGGGCCTGTAGATCTTTAGCTTGAAGCCATACTTGATGTGAGTGGTCTTGAGGTTGTTCCACTTGACGATGTCGGACTGTTTGACGCCGTAATAGGCGGCGATCCCGCTAAGCATTTCGCCGGGCTGAATAACATGCACAATCTCGACCGGTTGGTCCAAACCCGCGGCGGAGCCCTCACCAGGTTCGGCGGCAGGAGTCTGGGCAGGCTCGGGTGCCGGCTCCGCAGGGGCCGCGGGCTCGGCGGGCGCGGTTTCGGTGGCGGGGGTAGGCTTGGGCGGCTGCGATGCGGGCTCGGGGGCCGCAGGAGCGGCGGGCTCGACGGGGGCAGGCGCTTCAGGCGCAGGCGGCTCAGCCGGTGCCGGCTCAGCCGGCGCGGGAACAGCAGGCTTCTCGGGCGCGGACACCGCCGGCACGGGCGCGGCCGGCGGCTGTTGGGATGATGGTTCGGGTTTGGGGGCGGGTTGTGCGGGAATATCTTTTTCGCTGGCGAGCTCGACCGACGGCTGGTCCTGGGGCACGGCGTACCCGGCCAGTTGTGTCTGCCACGATTCAAGGCGCCCACGGCTTTCGACAAGCGACTGTTCGGTGAGCGCGCCGTTGTCCATGGCCTCCTGTATGGCGCTGCAAACGGCCCTGACAGCGTCGAAATTCGGGTCCAGCGCCAGAACGGCATCGCACCCGGCCGCAAGCGCATCGACCGCGGCTTTGCAGGGCGCGACCGTGCCCGCTAGTTCAGGCGAGCAGACGTCGTCGGCCAGGATAACGCCGGAGTATTTCCAGTCGTTGCGCAAAATGCGCCGGATAAGCACGGGCGACATGGACGCCGGCCGATCCGGTTCGAGGAGGTCCAGCGAGGGCACGGCGACATGCCCGGCCAGAATCCCGGGAAGCCCTGCCGTGGCGGCTTCCCAGAACGGGTACATCAACTCGGCCAGC
>JAPLKX010000132.1 GCA_026387845.1 Candidatus Hydrogenedentota bacterium
GTTCCTGCTCGGCGTCCTTGCCTACTACCGCATCCTGGCGATTGAGGAGCCGGGCGAAGTCAAGGAATCGGTCGTGCGTGGCCAACTCCTCTCCGAAATCAGGCGCGTCGCACGCCAAGTATCTTACATGGCCAGTGTGCCGCTGACGTTTATGCCGTTCAGCGGGCGCAGAATCCAAAACGGCGCCAATGGCGGCGGAAGAGAGCCCGAAAACCACGCCGAGTAAAAGCAAAAAACGGGGACTGACTCCAGCGAAAAACGGGTGTCCCCGCTTTTCGCCGACCGTACCCTGATGCGGACAGCGTAGGTCCGAATTCCGATTCGGACTGGACAACCAACCGGGGCCGGTCCCATTCGGAGATGGGACCTACGTTTTTCGGCCGTTGGTTTTCATCGTTTATGGGGGTTGCAAAGCCTCACGACCAACTGTCCCCGCTTTTTGCCAAGCTTGGCCGCCACAACATATAGGCCTAAAAACCCGAATTTGCTATCCCGTCCGCTCAAACCAACTATATATTGTGTTTTGGCGCCGTTATCCTATACAATGGCTTGGGCAGCCGCGCGCACGCGCCGTAGCCAAGTTGGAATGAGAATGGCGTTGGGGAACAACATACATAAACCGCGCCTTCGGGCAGTCGTCATTGCGTGCCTCGTATTATGCGGGGCACGAATTGCGGGCGCGGACGTCGTGCGCGTGCCGGTAGATAAAGGCGCGACCGCGGCCCTGCAGGACGGCCGTCTGCTGTTTCTGGAGTGCCGGCCGCCGCGGGGCGATTCGGGGGCATATTTTTTTGAGCGGTATCTGTCGGACCCGCGGCAGTGGGCCGGCTTCAAGAACCGGCAGGCTGTAGCGGTGCCGTTCGACCTCCTGAAACCGGAAGTGCAGCGGCAGATGCTCTTGCTGGTTTTCCGCGCGGATTACGTGGACGACCAGGGCTGGTGGCACACCGTTGCCTATTCGGGCAAGCAGGGGCAGGAAACCCTGTGGTCGCTGTGTGAGTGGACGACCGGGAACGGCCTCAACTACAAGCGCATACTCGCGGCCCAGAAGCACATCGAGGGCCCGGCGCTCGAACAGGGCCAACGCGTTCTCATCCCGCGCGACCTCCTCAAAAACGTAATGAAACGCGTTACGGCGCGCGCCCCGTTGCCCCCCCCGCGTCCCGTGCCAAGTGCGCCCGCCCTGCCGGCGGTCCGGCCGTTGCCGGCGCCGCCCGCATCGCCAGCCGTCGCAACTGCCCCTCGGCCTGCGTTGCCCGATGACAACGGGCTGGAGCCGGTGGATCTCGAGGCGGTCACGCGTAAACTGGTGTATGGCGAGGATGCGCGGGGGCCTTACGCGATCTACCGGCTCAAGCCGGGCGAGGCGCTGTACACGGCCGTAGTGGTCCGATTCACCGACTTCCGCGACAACGATCTCATCCAGCAAGCATGCAGAACCGTGCAGGCGCGCAGCGGCATCACCGACGTCCGCAACATGCCAACGGGCCAGCGCGTCCTGATCCCGCTGGAGATGCTCGCCGACCGGTTCCGCCCGCAGGGGAGTGAGCAGCGCGAAGAGTACGAGAAAGGGATCGAGGAGGCGCGGCGGCTGCGGCGCGAGCAGGTGCAGACCAAGGACCTTGAAGGCGTCGTGGTCGTGATTGATCCGGGCCACGGCGGCCTCGACCAGGGCGGCGCTAACCGGAGGTTCGGCCTGTACGAAGACGAACTCAACTACGATGTGGCGTGCCGCGTCAAACTCCTCCTCGAAACCCAGACGCAAGCCAGGGTCTACGTGACGTTGCTGGACACCAGCCAGAAGTACCAGCCCACCGACCGGGGCCGGTTCCCCCACGATACCGACGAGAAAGTGCTTACCACGCCGCCTTACCAAAACCAGGACGCCAAGATCAGCGCAAACCTCCGGTGGTACCTTGCCAACTCGTATTTACGGGACGAACTGAAGAACGGCGCAGACCCTCGGAAAACGGTCTTCACCAGCTTCCATACCGACGCGCTGTACAACCCGGACCTGCGCGGCGCCATGGTCTACATCCCCGGCGCGCGGTACCGGCGCGAAAATGAATTGCCCGAAGGCGCCATCTACGCCCGGTTCGCAGAATGCGTCCAACAGCGCGAGGCCTCCAGCACCGCCGCCGAACGACGCAGAGACGAGGCCCTGTCTCGCAATTTCGCCGAAGACCTCATGCGGGCGCTCGGCAAAAAGCACATCCGCAGGCACCTCGAAGGCGATTGGATCCGCACGCAGATCCGGCAGAACGGCGGCGTTGTATACCTCCCGGCTGTCCTGCGCAACACCCAGATCCCAACGAAGATCCTCGTTGAAATGGCCAACATCACCAACACCACCGACTGCGAACGGCTCGCCGACCCCCAATGGCGCCAGTCATTCGCCGAAGCCTATGTCGACGCCCTCAAAACCTACTTCGGCTCGTGACAAGAAGTTTCTACTCTTCAGGCGGAGCAAGCAGTACTTCTGATTTCTGTATCTCAACTTCCTCAAGATGATGCTTTGCAAGCAGTAACTTGAGTGTCTGTCTAACATCATCGAAGTGTTGCTGGACGGCAGATCCTACAACAACACTTTCTATGCAGGAAAGATCAAATCGCATTTCAATATACGGTCGTATCGCATTTCTTGTGGCGTGGAGTTTAATAAACTCGTCCCCTGCCACATGGGGAGTGGCTTTCCATTCCTGGTCAAAGAAATGCCCGCCATGCTTAAAGGTTCTTGTCGCCAGCTGCCAAAGAAAATGCGCTAAGCTATACCCGATTCGTTCTTCTGGGCACTTGTAAGATTTGTAAAATTGCTCAGCCGCTGGCCAGCACTCACTTGCCGACTCCATCAGTCGCACAACCTGCTCCTCCTGGATTTCTTTGTCGTATTCAATCTTGCTCAAGACAAAATGAGGGGCAACGATATGGCCATCGCTCTTCCTGGAGAACTCTGCCCTTTGCAAGCTATTCCTTAGCTCAACAAAATCAAATGCTATGGCGACTCCCCGCCCACTGGGAGTGTAAATCTGCCATTGCGCTGCCCCATCCCCGTTTTCAGTAAAGGAGGCTGCGAAGGAGAATGGTGACTTGGCAGCATCGTTGATCTGTGCCTCAATCTTTCTTAGGACCTCCTCGCCAAGTCTTTTCTGCCACCCTTCGTGTTGTTCTACCCATTTCTGGAGAAATCGGCAACAGGCTTTCAGACCGTACTCAAGATCTGCCCTGTCGTTGAGATAAGATCTGTGTGCGGCTCTCAGAGTTCCAGAAGTGATTATCTCATGGAATGCGCCCATACTTGTGTAGTGATACAGGCGCCCACCAGGAGGAGGCGGCCAATTATTCAACGCCTCGTACGTGTCTATTATGGGCTGAATTATTGGTGCCATAATTACGTTACCTCATCATCTACCAGCTAACGACGGCAAAAGAGCTACTTCGGCTCGTGATAATCCGTCATTGTGGCCACGGCCACGTGTCGGCTTTCACGGCTTCGTAGTTCGCATCGAGATCGGTTTGGAGAAGAATAAGGGCGGCAATGCGGCGCGCCATTTCGGTGGCGTATTCGGCCTCTTCCAGTTTCAGTCCGCGCCCAAGGAGGGGCTTTTCGCGGTAGCTCAGCCACTTCTTGATTATTTGGTAACCGCCAATGTGGTACTCCCAGATCGCCTCGGGCACGTTCGCCCAATAGGCCGTGTCGTTCAAATAGACATCCAGCGTCTTCTCGCCGAACGCCTTCCGCAACCCTTCATCCGTCTGCTTTCGGACTTCACACCTTCCTCTCCCCGGCATGCAGGCGCCGACCGTTCCGCCGTGACCCCAACCGACGGTCATGTCGAGATGGCCTTGGGCGGGATCGAGCGCGCCGCCGCCCAGTTTCGAGACGACAGCAATGGATTTCAGACGCGGGTCGATCTTTCCACACATCACGCCGTCCACCGGCTTCTCCGTATCGAGCAGCGCGGCTACCCGCCGACCCAGTTCCGCCGAAGCAAACAAAGCGTCCTTTGTTGCCGGCAAAGGAATCCGAGGCCAGTCCTGGCGAAGAGCGGCCGCGTTTTCTTCTTGGAGTGATGGGGAGCGCAATACGGCGACCACGCTAAGAAAGAGATCTTCTGCTCTTCCGCCCATTGCCCTTAGATATCCCTGCAGATCTTTAGATAGGTTCTTAGAAGGTGCCTGTTCAGCCTCACCGAAGAGATCATTTTTCAAAAACAACGGGAAAAAACTGGACAATCCATTGCCAAAATTGTCGCAAAGTACCGTGCTAAAAAAGCCCCTGTCGAAGTCCGCTTTCGGTTGCCGCTGCCTAGCCTCAACCCACAGATTTCCTTCAAAGACCTGTGCGAAGTAGTCGCTTCGTTTCCTATCCAGTAGCTCCGTTTCCGGCTCCCAGTAAAGCCAGCGGACGTCGAATGGGCGGTATGCATAGCGGACAATAGCACCCTTTGTACGTCCCCGTTTGGAAAGGTAGTCCCGGATACTACGCGCTTGATAGCGCCCGCGCTCCTCCATCACCGAGGGCCAGCGGTGCGCGATCTCCTCATTCGGAATGTCTGCGTTGAAATAGGCGGCGATGCGTTCTTCCAGCCGGCCGCGGTCGATGTCCACCAGAAACTCGTCCCGGCTCGTCTTCACGCCGGGAAATGAGATTGGGAACAGATCGGGAAGCAACGGCCAGGTAAGGTATGCCGCATCGACTTGAACCGGAAATAAGGGGTAACCGACCTCGACCGGCGGCTTGAGTTCTTCATACTTCGCCTTCTCGTGGCCCTGTGCGTTCCGAAGAATCTCGGCGTGCTTCGTTTTCCCCCACAGGTGCCGAAAGTTCAGGGAGCGGCAGCGCATCCCGTCCTTCGGCGCTCCCGTCTCCTTGCGCACGAGAAGCGCGATGGCCGTGCCGACTTGAATGCCTTCCCGATTGAAGTCCGTCGAAAAGATGCTGGGGTCTGGCTCGCCCCAGGGCGTTACTTTGCCGGTCTTGTACTTGTCGCCGTTGAGACAGTCGATCCAGATGCGGTCAAATACCTCGATATAGTGTTCGCGCATCCCTGTATGGGAGAGACCTTCAAGCCAAGAGTAGTTCGAGATGTAACAGATGATGCCTCGACCTGATTTCTCGACGATCCGGCGTTCGGCCATGCGGAAGAAGCGAATGTAGAGTTCGTTCAACCCCTGCCCCTGGGGCTTCGGCGCGAGCTTGGTGGTTCGATAAGCCTCGGACAACTCGCGCTCTTCGCCTATCGCCACGCCTGCGTAACCGTCGTAGGGCGGGTTGCCCAGGATGACTAGGATGGGTGCGTCACGTTTCACCGTGTTGGCGGCATCGCGTTCCTCTCTGAGTCCGGGGATATTGTCCATGATGATCTGCTCTGTGTCGCGGATCACATAGCCCTCTTCCGTCTTCTCCGCAATCTTCGTCTTCGGCTCCCTGGGGGGCTCCCATCCCGTGAGGGCGTTCGTGAGGTAGACACCGACGCGTTCATCCGTATCAGGGTCGAGCGGCGCACCCAGCAAACGCAACATGAGGCCCAGTTGCAGGTGAGATACGACAAACGGCGCGGGAAGGAGTTCAAATCCGAACACGCGCTCGATGGCGGCTTTCTTGAGTTTTTGGGCGGTGAGGGCGCCGCCGCCTTTTTCTTCGAGGGTCTTGTGGATGCGCTTAAGCGTTTCGACGAGGTAGGCGCCGGTCCCGCAGCAGGGGTCGAGAATCACGACGTCGTCATCCGCCAGACCGTCGGCGATATTCAGTTCCTCACGCAGGACGCGGTCGACGCGCTCGACCTGATACTGGACGATCTCGCGCGGCGTATACCAGACGCCGAATTGTTTGCGGAGTTCTGGGTCATAGGCTTTGAGGAAGGGTTCGTAAAAATACTGGACGGCGTGCTCTTCCTCGAACTTCAGGAAGAAGGCCCCGCGTTCCACGCGGTTGAGCACGGTCCCCGCCCGGTCCAGCAGCTCGCTGACACCCAAGGGTTTGAGCTTGGTGGGCGTGGCGATCTGGTCGAAGAGGCTCTTGATCATCGGCACGTGGAGCGTCCAGCCCGCTTCATGCCAGTTGAAACGCTCGCCGGGGCGCGGATGGTTGCGCGACCAAAGCACCCACGAGGAGAAGACGCCGTAGAACAGCGTCTGCACAAGGGTGGCGCGGAAGAAATGATCCCCCTTGTCGCCCTCGAACTCGATCCCGAGCGCCTCTTCCAGACCCTGCTTGAGACCCGCCAGTGCGGGCAGGTCGGCGGCCTTTTCGACACGGTAGCGGGCTTCGCGCGCATAGGAGGCCAGGAACCACGCCAGATCCTGTGGGGAAGTCAGGACCGCCACATGGAGCATCACGCGGCTGAGAAACTCCACGAGCCGGTCGCCTTGTTCATCGGCGACCTTGCGGCAATGCGCCAGCATTTCGAGGAATGCCGTCTCCGACTCGGCCATGCGATACGTATCGAGGCGCACGGCCTTGCCCGCCTCATCCCGGCCCACGAGCACGAAATCGCGGTAGTTCGTCACAAGAACCAGGCAATACTTGTCCCAATACTTCGAGACCTGGCTGCCTTTTGCCCTTACAAATGAATCGTCGGACCAGGGCTTCACCTCGATTACGCCCCGTTCGGGTAGCGTCCCTGGCACAGGCTCTTCGTCCTTCGCGCGTTGAAACTGATTGGCCGTATAGAGGCCGAAGTCGGGAGAACCCGCGCCCGTATTTTTCAGTTGAGGAACACACCGGACTTTGGGTTTCAGTTTTCCTCCTATCTCATTCAGCAGGCCTTCCAACGCGCCATAATACGAAGTCTCCGCCACGCCCCCGCCGGTCGAGTGAATACGAGCCAGATGGCTCAGATAGGTCTCAACGGGATGCATGTCCGAATTCCCCTCTTGGCGTAAGTTTGTCAGATGTTTCCGCGCCGTTCAAGTGCCGGCGCGTCATTGCACTTCAACGTTATGAGGGCGGCGTCGGGTGGGCAGGCGTAGCGGACTTCGATGGTAGACGCGCCGAGGCCGCGGGTGGTGTAGGCCTGCATTGGGCCGATGCGCCAGAGGCCGGCGGCCCGGGCGCGCGGGCAATGGGTGTTGATGAACAAGGGCCTGCTGCCGGGGAGGCAGATCTGGCCGCCGTGGGTGTGGCCGCAGAGGTAGAGGTGGGCGCCGGCCCGCGCGCCTGCCGCCGCCACCTCGGGCGAGTGCGCCAGGAGCACCTTGAACGCGCCGTCGGGTATGCCGCAGACGGCGTCGAGCACCGAGGCGCATTTGAACTCGTGAGGGTCGTCGACGCCCGCAATGTAGATCTTCGCGCCGCCGCGCTGTACTTCGGTGTGCTCGTTGATGAGCATGGGCAACCCGCCGCTGCGGAGCATTTTGAGCAGCGTGCTGGTGTCGTTGTTGCCGGGAATCGCGATGAAACCGTCCCGTGGCTCGAGTTGCGCCAGCACGCCTGAAACCATATCGACGACGACAGCCGGGTTGGCGCGGCGGTTGAACGCATAGTCGCCCGTGAGGACACAGAGGTCGCAGTGGACGCAGTCGGGCCCCGCGATGAGAGTGACAATTGCTTCGGCAAGCCCCGGCGGGCCGGGGAAATGGAAGTCGGAGAGGTGAAGGATGCGGTACCCGTCGAACTCGGGCGGCAAATCCAGCATAGCGAACTCGATGCGGTTCAGCACCGGCGACAGGACGTTGCGCACGCCTCGGTCGTAGAGGCCCAACGTACGGAGGCCCGCCCGCAACAGCTTCGCCTGGACCGACTCACCCCGCGATGCGTCCATCCGCGGGTCGTGCGCTTCCCGCTCGAGCCGTCTCTGCCACAGCACGGACCGCAGGCGGTGCGCTTGGTCTGTAGTTTGTCTTAACAAATTGCTCTTCATGCCTTAACAAAAGAGACGCCATGTTAGCAATTCCTGATTTCCGACTGAAACTTGAAGCGGTTTGAATTTGCGGAACGAGGGGGATTTGGTAGACAGAAGCGCTGCGACAAATGAGCTTATTGCCAAAAATGTAGGCTCTGGCATGTTCAAAAAAAGGGACACCTCCCACAGCGCGCGCCGAAGACGGCGTGGCCGGGAGGCGTCCCAACGGAGGTGTCCCTAACGGTGGTTTTTGGTAAGATGTGCGGGGATTGCACAGGGAACTGCACAAGGAGTTTAGGTTATGGGGCGCAAATATGTGTTGGGGCTGGATTTTGGGACGGAGTCGGGACGTGCGCTGCTGGTGGCGGTGGATAACGGTGAGGAAGTGGCGACGGCGGTCGAGCGGTACCCGGACGTGGTGATCGATGATCGGCTGCCGGGTACGAACCAGAAGCTGGAGCCGGATTGGGCGTTGCAGAACCCGCGCGACTACCTGCACGTGATCGAGACGGTCGTGCCGAAGGTGCTTGCGCAATCGGGGGTGAAGGGCGAAGACGTGATCGGGATCGGTACGGACTTCACGTCGTGTACGGTGCTGCCGGTGGACAAGGCGGGCACGCCGCTGTGCATGAAGCAGGAGTTTGCGGCGAACCCGCACGCCTGGGTGAAGTTGTGGAAGCATCACGCGGCCCAACCCGAGGCCGACCAGGTGAACCGGGTTGCGCGGGAGCGGGGCGAGGAGTTCCTCGATCGGTACGGCAAGAAGATCAGCAGCGAGTGGTTTTTCCCGAAGGTGCTTCAGGTTCTGAACGAGGCGCCGGACGTTTATAAGGCCGCGGACCGGTTCATGGAAGGGGGCGACTGGATCGTCTTGCAGTTGTGCGGTGAAGAGAAACGTAACGCTTGTGCGGCGGGATATAAAGCCATTTGGGACGAAGGCTATCCGTCAAAGGACTTTTTCAAGGCGCTCGACCCGGCGTTCGAGAACGTGGTGGCGGAGAAGATGCGTGAGGACGTATACCCGGCGGGTGTGCGTGCGGGTGGCCTGTTGCCGACGATGGCGGCGAAACTGGGCCTGAAACCTGGTACGGCGGTGGCGACGGGCGGCGTGGACGCGCACGTGGCGGTTCCTGCGGCGACGGTGACGGCGGGGCGGAAAATGGTGATGATCATGGGGACGAGCGTTTGCCACCTGCTGTGCGGTACGGACAAAAAGATTGTCGAAGGCATTTGCGGTGTAGTCAAGGATGGAATCCTGCCGGGTTTTTATGGGTATGAGGCGGGCCAGACGGCGGTGGGCGACATTTTTGCGTGGTTTATCGACAACTGCGTCCCGGGCTGGGTGAAAGACGATGCGAAAAAAGAAGGGACGGACGTCCACGGTTACCTGGCCCGCCACGCGGCGGCGTTGAAGGTGGGTGAATCGGGCCTGCTTTGCCTGGATTGGTGGAACGGGAACCGGAGCGTGTTGGTGGACGCGGACCTGTCGGGGATGATGGTGGGAATGACGCTGGCGACGACGCCGGGGGAGATGTACCGTGCGGTGCTGGAATGCACGGCGTTCGGGACATGTAAGATCATAAAGCAGTTCGAGGACGCGGGCGTGCCGATCGACGAGTTGTACGCGTGCGGCGGTCTGCCAGGCAAGAATCCGTTGCTGATGCAGATTTACGCGGACGTGACGAACCGGGAGATCAAAATCAGCGCGAGCGATCAGACCGTAGCGCTGGGCGCGGCGATGTGGGGGGCAGTGGCGGCGGGCAAGGCTGCGGGCGGGTACGACGACATCGCGCACGCGGCAAAGAAAATGGCGCACCTGCGCGAGGAGTTTTACAAACCGGTGGCGGCCAACCATGCGGTGTACAAACGCCTGTTTGCGGAATATGAGTGCCTGCACGATTATTTCGGGCGCGGCGAAAACGACGTGATGAAACGGCTCAAGGAAATTAAACTTTCAATCCGGAGTGCGGGAGCCTGAGATGCGTAAAGAGAGCGTGGAATTTCTGCGGGAACTGATCAAGACGCCGAGCCCGTCGGGCTGGGAATCGGAAATCCAGAAGGTGTGCGCCAAGTATGCGGGGCCTTACGCGGACGAGGTGTACAAGGACGTGCACGGCAACCAGTATGCGGTGAAAAATAAAGGGGTGGAGATGCGGGTGATGCTGGCGGGCCACGTGGACGAGATCGGCCTGATGGTGAACACGGTCGATGAGAAGGGGTTTATCTCGTTTGTGGCGGTAGGCGGGATCGACGCGGCGGTGCTGCCGGGCCAGCGGGTGGTGTTGCACGGGGCAAAAGGGCCGGTGCCGGGCGTGATCGGCCGGACAGCTATCCACCTGATCGACCAGGAGGACAGGGGCAAGCCGATGAAGCTCCACCAACTCTGGATCGATATCGGCGCGAAAGATAAGGAAGACGCGGAAGACGCCGTGGCCATCGGGGATCCTATCACGATCGACATGGGATTCCAGGAACTCCGGAATGACCGGGTAGTGGCGCGTGCGTTTGATGATCGGGTAGGCGCGTTCGTGGTTCTGGAGGCGCTGCGGCTGCTCGAGAAACGGAAGATCAAGGTGGCGCTGTTTTGCGTGACGACGGTGCAAGAAGAGATCGGCTTGCGCGGCGCGACGACGAGCAGCTACGGGTGCAACCCGCACGTGGGCGTGGCAGTGGACGTGGGCCACGCCATCGACTACCCGACCGC
>JAPLKX010000223.1 GCA_026387845.1 Candidatus Hydrogenedentota bacterium
GAGGCCGCGTGCGGACAGGTGAGCGGCGTCGATGTGGGTGTGGACGTCGATCCACGGCAGGGCGGCCAGCGCGGTTTCTAGGTCACTGCGGATTTGATTTTTGTGATCCATGTTAGGGAATCGTTTCAGGCGTGATCACGGGCGGGACGCCCGTGCCACACCGGATTTGATCACGGTTGTTTTCCGTCCGAGGACCGCTTCGAGGTCGATCTGGGGCAGTTTGGGCGTAAGGGTCACGATCTCTTTGCGCCCATCGGGCATCAGGATGAACGTATCTTCCGACTTGACTCCCACCGCCGACGGGTTCCAGGCAAACGCCTGCCCAAACTCGACTGAAATGCCGGAGATGTCTTTGACGCGCTCGCTCCACCCCTTTTCGAGGATGGGGAACCGTTCGCCGGGTGTGCCTTTGCGCGTCCTGCCGGCATACCCGGCGGTCCCTCCCTGATGGTGGTTGTGCCACTCGTTTGCCGGGAAACCCATGCGCGCATAGGCCTCCTGGCACACTGCGAATACGTCGCCCAGCGTCTTGCCGGGTTCGCTGGCTTCCTGCATGAGGGCGTCGACGCCGGCCACTCTGGCGTAGGCGTCGTGAATTGAGGGAGGGATGTCGCCGACTTGCCGGAACCGCGTTATTGACGCCACCAGCCCCTCTTTCCAGAAACAGCCGACAATCATCACGTAGCCGCGGACAGACCGCTCGGAGGTATCGCCATCGAGCAGCGGCTGCTCGGTCGGGATCGGGTGGCGGTATTTGGCGATCCGCTCGTCGGCCGCAATGAGCGATACAGGCACAAGGCAACGGCGCTTCGTCCCTTCCGCTACGAGGCGCGCCGCGATGTCCCACTCCGGCATGCCCGGCTCGACCGACTCGACCGCGGCCGTCATGGCTTCCGCAGCCAGTTTTCCGAGCCGCCGGTACTTCTCGAGTTCATCCGGCGTCAACAGCGAGCGGACGTAGGCCAGGTCTTCGTGGACGTTCTTGCCGAGCGACCCATCATCGGACACGAAGTTACCGCGGAACTCGCGCCGGACCACCTCCGCTGCGCTGGTTTCAAACCAGAGGAACGGGCGGCTTTTGCACCCAAGCCCCGCCAGCTCCTCTTCCATCACCCTGGCCTCTTCGATATTGGTGCCGACGTAGTAGACGTCGCCGCCGGCCGTGACAAACAGCGAGCAGACGCCGATGTCGCCCACGATGTAGACGTAGTTGCGCTTGCCGCCGGTGGCCATAGCGAAATTGTCGACCCGCGACAGCAGCACGCCGTCGTACTGGTGGTCGCGCAGGAACGCCTGCACCAACGCTATCCGCACGCGAAACAGATCATGTTCGGTCATCTGAATCTCCTCATGTACATTCAACCCCGTCGGGGTTGTCATAGCCCGTCCAGATTCCGGAGGTTCCCTTCGGTCACCTCCGGCTATTCGTATTGAACGCCTTCGGCGTTCTTGCGTACCGCTTGTATAAAGTTGTAGACGCGGCGTCCTCGCCGCGTTAAGCCACCACCCAGACATGACGCGGCGGGGACGCCGCGTCTACGGTATCACGCGAATGGTTCTCTCACTAATTGCACTCGGGTTCGAGCGGGCCGGCGAGTTCTTTGAGGAAGAACAGCTTGCCGGCCAGCGTGGGCATGAACGTGCTGGGAATCCAGGGTGTCGGGGCGTGGTGCAACGTCATCCACAACGACATGCCCTGCCACATCATCCCGCGCCCGAGCGAGCCGTCGGCCCCGCCGATGATCTTGTCGGATTTCAAAAACAGCCCCGGCCCGACCGTGTTGGCCGTTGTCGGGACGAGCGTGGTCCGGCTTTTGAAACTGGTGATGGCATTCTGCTCGATCGTCATCGGGTGAAGCATCGCGCCCAGCCGGTATTCCTGCGTCTTCCATTCGTTTACGGACTTGAACTCCGCGGCGAAATGAGGCTCCCAAAACGCGATGTGGCATGCGCGCCCGATCCCGAACACGGTCACCAGCCGCGCCCCTTTTTCTTTGAGGGCCCTGATCTGGCCGCCGTACTTTGGCAACTCGCGGCGCGTGGCGAAATGACGCTGGTTTTTGGGTACGGTCAATTTGCCCAGCGGGCCGTAGAACGCCTGTTCCATGGCGTTTTGGAACGCGCCGGGGTTGTTGCCGGGCAGCGTATTGCCGGCGTGGTCGCTCCACTCGTCCATGTTGAATCCGTGGACGTGCCGGCACCCGACGTTCCATTCTTTGAGGAAAAAGACCACCCACCTGTACATGCCCATCGGCCCGACCGGCAGGATGAACACGATTTCGTGCCCTGCCTTGCCCGCGTTGGCGATCTCGAGAGCGATTTCGTGGCCGAGCATGATGTTGAAATCTTCGAGCGAGTCGCACGGGATCGGCGTGAAATTCCTGTTCCACCATTTCTCGCGGGCGGTGGCCTTTTCCGGCGGCTGCGCGCAGATTTTGTCCAGTTTTTTCAGATCCCACCCTGCCGGGAAATAGCCCTCGAGCAGCGATCCCTTGATGGTGCCGATTAGATCGATAGCCATTGGTTTCTCCTTTCGGCGCGCGCGGACGCGCGTCAGGCCCTGTCCAGGCCGCCTTCGTAGGCCTGCGATATCATTGCGTGTTTGCCAACTGCGTCGGAAATCGGGTCGGCCGTCTCCGAGCAAAAACCCAGGTGCAGATGACGCCGCCAGCCTTCCGCGTATTCGAACCGGCCGGACTGGCGTCCCACCTCGCGGCTCATTTCTTCCATCGTGGTCAGGTAACTGTCAAGCCCCTGGCTGGCGTCGAGCCATTCTTTCTGGCTTTTGTGGCAGGCGAGTGCGGCCCGTTTTTGTTCGAGCACCGGCGCGATATCCACGTACTGGCCGGCGCGGACGACGCGCCTGAGGCTCGAGCGCAACCCCCACGGCAGCGCGTGATATACCGTCACCTCGAGGTCGATGGGCGGGCGCGGCGGGTCGGTGGGGAAATTGCGCATGCCCCGGCAAAACGCGGCCGTCACCGCCACGCGCGACGCCGTCATGTGGTCTTCCATGTAGTCCTGCGGCGAGGCGGTCAGCAGGATGGTCGGTTTCACGTCGCGCATCACCGCGCCCACCCGATGCAGGACGCCCGGCTCGTAAAACAGCTCGATGTCGTCCACCAGCGGGTCGTGGAACTGGGCGCCGAGCGTTCTGGCGGCCTCCCTGGCCTCAGCGGTTCTACGCGCGATGATGGCCTCGCGATCCTCGAGCGCGGTTCCGCACGAGCCGTTGCAGATATTCATCGTGTGCAGTTCGTAGCCGGCCCGTCCCAGCATCAACAGCGTGCCCGCCATCATGAACTCGATGTCGTCCGGGTGTGCGCCCACCGCAAACGCCACTGGCTTTGCCATTCCGGATCCTCCCTCCGGGTACTATAACCAATTTTTAGGGTTTTGTGCACGCGGGCTACAGCAGGGGTCCGATGTGCCAAAAGCTTGCATCTTTTGCGCCCTGTGTGATGCAATGCCCGAGACAATCACCGGAGAAATGCCATGGACAAATACGCCGCTATTCAATATGTGCTGGACAAATGCATTGTGGCCGTGGTTCGGGCCGACTCGGGCGGCGAAGAGCTGTCGCGAGTCGTGGAAGCCGTTGCCGCGGGCGGCGTCCAGTGCATCGAGGTGACGATGACGACGCCGGGCGCCCTGCAGTGCATCGAGGCCGCGTCGAAACACCTGGCGGGTGCGGACGTCCTTCTTGGGGTGGGGACGGTACTGGATTCGGAGACGTGCCGGATGGCGATTCTTTCCGGTGCGCAGTACGTCGTGACGCCGACGCTGTCGATCTCGGTCATTCAAATGGCGCGCCGGTACGGCAAACCCATTTTCGCCGGCGCGTACACGCCCACGGAAATCCTGACGGCGTGGGAAAACGGCGCCGATTTCATCAAAGTATTCCCCGCCAGCATCGGCGGGCCAGATTACATCAAGGCGCTGAAAGGCCCGTTGCCGCAGGTGCCGCTCGTGCCCACCGGCGGCGTCGAGCTCGACAACCTCGGCGCATTCCTGAAGGCGGGGGCGTCGGCGTTGGGAATCGGGGGCAACCTGGTAAGCAAGAAACTCGTGGCGGCCAGGGATTACAAGGGCCTGACGGAAAACGCCAAACGATTTGCGGACGCGGTGCGGGCGGCCAAGGCGACGTGAACATCAAGGCCAAGGTCCGTTACGACGGGTCGGGGTTCGCCGGGTGGCAGGTTCAGCCGGGTCTGCGGACCGTCCAGGGGGAACTCGAACGTGTCCTGTCGACCATCGCGTCCCAACCGGTTCGCGTGCGCGCGGCCGGCAGAACCGACGCGGGTGTCCACGCGCTGGGGCAGGTTTGCAATTTTCAATGGCCGCAGGAACCGGATACGGAGCGGCTGCGGCGGTCAATCTCGGGGATGCTCAGCCCGGACCTGCGGGCCGAGTCGGTCGAAGTCGTACCGGACGAGTTCGATGCCCGGTTTTCCGCGACGGCCAAACGGTACGCGTATGCATTTTCCTTGTCGAAATTCCCGGACCCGTTCACAGCGCGATACGCGTGGCTGGTCCCATGGCGCATAGACCTGCACTTGCTCACCGAACTCGCCGGGCGCATCACGGGCCGTCGCGATTTTGCGGGGTTCCAATGCGCGGGCGCATCGAGCGCGACCACGGTCAGAACACTGCATTCGGTAGCGTTGATCGAGGGCGGGTTTGCTGGGCCGGTGGACGCGGCGGGCTTGTGGCGGCTCGAATTTCGGGGCGACGCATTCCTCTACAAGATGGTGCGCAACCTTGCCGGCACCATGATTGACATCGCGCGGGGCCAATTGGCCGCATCCGTGCTCGACGAGCGGCTCGGCTCGCCGGGCCCATACCGCGGCCACACCGCGCCGGCGCACGGGCTCGCGCTGATGGAAGTGGAATATTAGTCTGGAGTCTGGAGACCGGAGTCTGGAGGAAAAACAAGAAGACCGCGCACAACCGGGACCATTGGGACTATTGAGACGATTGGGGCTAATGTGTTCAATCCGCGCCCATTGATACGCCTTGTTTCTTTCTCCAGACTCCGGTCTCCAGACTCCAGACTTCATTTAAAGAATTGGCGCCGTGCCGGCCGTCCTTGGCCACCACAGCGCCACTCCCAGAGGATTGACTGTTGAATCCTGCGGCCAGCCCCCTCGTACCGAATGAGCCGCCCGCCGAGCCCGATTCAACCGTCCCTGCAATCCAGCCTTAAGGCCGGAGACGTCCTTGTCTGTTCTTGGACCTCCTTGTCCGGCTCTATGGAGGTTATCGGCTGACAGGCCGGCGAACTTTACTGGAATGGGTGTAGAGGGGCTGGGTGTTTCAACGGCGGCAAAAAGAAGAGCGCCATAACCCGCGTCATGGCGCACTCAAAGGAGGTAAGATTCGTGGGACGGCGCCGGACTGCCGGGTGTTGGGATAGACACCCATCGGCGCGTTCTTGATTGGATTCAAGTGCCTGAACCTTACAGTTTTTTTATCGGCGGGAGGTCAATAAACTTTAGGGGCGGGCAAAGAAAAAGCGCCACGACGAACCGTGGCGCCACTCAAGGAGGAAGACCGTGAAAACAAGCGATGGCCGCGTTGGCGCCGGGAAAAGCGCCCCACCGTTTGCGTCAGTCTCTCTTCAATTTTGCGACCTCCGTGTCGCTGTCACTGCCGCCTCGACTTCCGTGTCTTGGCTCACCCAATTCATCGGCTCGATTCGGGAAATCTTTAGCCGATATATCTATATAACTATTGCAGCATGTTGTGGCGGGTAGGCGGGGTTTGGGGAATTGTGTACAATACGGCTGAAACCAGCCGCGAGGCCACACAGGGCACCATGCGAACAATCGTATTCGGATCGAAAGGCCAACTGGGGCTGGATCTCTGCGCGCGGTTTGGCCGGGACGGCGAGGTGATTGCGGCCGACCTTCCCGAAGTGGACATCGCCGAGTTCGCAGCGGTGGAGGAGTTCGTTCGGCATACGCGGCCGGACCTTGTGATCAACGCGGCCGCATACACCGACGTCGAGGCCGCGGAAGACGATTCCGCCGCCGCGTTTCGGGTGAACGAGACGGGCGCGGGAAACATCGCACGGGCCTCCGCCCGTGCCGGCGCGCCGGTTGTTTATTACAGCACCGATTTTGTCTTTGATGGCGAGAAACACCGGCCCTACGTGCCCGAAGACGCCCCGGCCCCGCTTTGCGTTTACGCCGAATCTAAGCTGGCCGGCGAGAAAGCGACACGCGAAAACAACGACCGCCACTGCATCATCCGGACCGCGTGGCTGTACGGCCCCGGCGGCAACAATTTTGTGGAGAAGATCCTCCGCGCGGCGCAAACGCGGCCTTCGCTCCAGGTGATCGAGGACGAGGTCGGCTCGCCCACCTACACGCTCGACCTGGCGGAAGCCACGGCGGTGTTGGCATCGGCCGGCGCGACCGGCACGTACCACGTCGTCAACAGCGGCTCGTGTTCACGTTACGCGTTTGCTCGCGCGATTGTTAAACTGGCGGGGTTGGATACGCCCGTGGAACCGTGTCCGGCCGGCGCGTTCCCGATGAAGGCGAAGCGGCCGTTGTATTCCGTGCTCTCGAACGAGAAATACGAGACGCGGACCGGCAAGACCATGCGCGGGTGGCAGGAGGCGCTCGCCGATTACATTCAGAGGAGGCGGGAAAACCAGTGAAAACGATTTTGGTAACGGGCGGGGCGGGGTTTATCGGGTCGCATTTTGTCAAATACCAGCTTGACCGCTACCCGGACGTCCAGATCGTTAATTTTGACAAACTGACCTACGCCGGCAACCTCGATAACCTAAGAGGGGTTGACGAGTCGCGGTATACATTTATCCGCGGCGACATCGCCGACGCGGCCGCGGTCGCCCAGGCGATGGCCGGCTGCGACGCCGTGGTCAATTTCGCCGCAGAAACCCACGTTGACCGCAGCATCCTCGGCGCGTCCGAGTTTATCGACACCGACGTGCGCGGCGTCCACAACATTGTCGAGGCGGCGCGCAAGCTGGGCGCCAGCCGGGTCGTGCTCGTGTCCACCGACGAGGTCTACGGCAGCATCGACCGCGGCTCGTTTTCCGAGACCGATCCCGTCGCGCCGCGCAACCCGTATTCGGCGAGCAAGGCCGGGGCGAACTGATGGGGATGGCGTATTTTGCGACATTCCAGGTGCCGGTCGTGATTACGCGCGGCTCGAACACGTATGGCCCAAACCAGTACCCGGAGAAAGTCCTGCCGTTGTTCGTGACCAACGCGATCGACGACCTCCCCCTGCCGTTGTACCAGGGCGGGGAGCACAACGTGCGCGACTGGCTGTACGTCGAAGACCATTGCAGCGGGATTGATTGCGCGCTCCGCAACGGCGAACCCGGCCAGATCTACAACATCGCCGGGGGCAACGAGCGCGAGAACATCGAACTGACCCGGCGCATCCTTGCCATCATGGGCAAGAGCGAGGACCTGATCCGGCTCGTCCCCGACCGGCCCGGCCACGACAGGCGGTATTCGATCAACCCGGCCAAACTCAAGCGGCTCGGCTGGACCCCTGCTATGGATTGGGACAAAGGCATTGAACTAACGGTGCAGTGGTACCGCCAGAACGAATGGTGGTGGCGCAAGATTAAAACCGGCGAGTATCTCGAATACTATAGACGGCAATATGGCGTGATTTAGCGGCCGCCCGTTTTTTTTTGTTGCTTCATAAGGGCTCAAGGATGAAAACCGTCTTGCCCGAATCCGGCCGGGTGCCCGTGGTCGACCCCGTGGTGGTTCACGGCAGGGGCTTCAGGCTCACGTACGCGGAAAAGAACGTGAACTTGACGGGAAACTGCTTCCGCCTCTCTAGTGGGACCATTGGGACGATTGGGACTCCAGTCTCCAGCCTTTCTTGCTTTTACTACAGCCTCCAGCCTTTCCTGCTTTTCCTCCAGACTCCGGTCTCCAGCCTCCAGACTTCCTTTGCGGTTTGGCACGAAGCCTGCTAGAGTTAGGCCATGGCGTTTGATCCTGAAGATTTCTGCTGGAACTATTGCCCGATCTGCGGCGGGAGACTGACGCTGTGCACCGACGGCGAGAAGGAGCAGCCCAAGTGCGACCGCTGCCGCAGGTTTTACTACCGCAACCCG
>JAPLKX010000779.1 GCA_026387845.1 Candidatus Hydrogenedentota bacterium
TGCGCCTGGCGGACAACTGTGTCGTGCAGGGGCTGGAGACCGACGCGAAACGTGTCGAAACGGCCCGCGCCGCCATCCGTGCGAGTGGACTGTACGGCCCGGTTTCCGTTATGCATTGGAGCGGAAGGAAACTCCCTTACGTGGACAACCTGGCGACGTTGGTCGTCTGCGAGGACGCCGGCGCGGTTCCGGCGGGCGAACTCCTGCGGGTGCTCCGGCCCCACGGCGCCGCGGTGGTCAAGCAGGACGGCAAATGGACCGTGTCGGTCAAGCCTCAACTGCAAGGCACCGACGAATGGCAGCAGCACTATCACGGCGCAGACAACAACGCCGTTGCCCAGGACACCGTTGTCGGTCCGCCCCGCCGGTATCAGTGGCTGGGCGAACCGGAGTGGCAGCGCTCGCACCTGGCGATGCCTTCGATCAACAGCATGGTCTCGACGAAAGGGCGGTTGTTCACCGTCGAGGACCTTGGCTCAGCGGAGCATCCGGCGCTGCCGGGTGAAGAGGCGCTCATGGCCCGCGACGCCTACAACGGGGTTGTCCTCTGGCGGGTCATGTTTCCAGACTGGCACCCGATTTTGATCCGCGACAAAGAGACGCCCGTGCAGATTCAGCGGCGGCTGGCCGCCGTGGGGGACGTCGTCTATTGCACCCCCGGGTACTCGGCGCCGATCACCGCGTTCGATGCGGCAACCGGCGTAGTCATAAAAAAACACGCGGGGACCGCGGGGACGATGGAATTCGTGTATGACCGGGGCGTCCTGTACATTGTGACGGGCGACCAGTTCGACCTCTCGGAGGCCCTCGGTGATGATACGTCGCGTTCCGCGCTTGGTACGAGCGTGTTTAAACGCAACGCGTATGGACCGCTGATCAAGAAGTCAGCCGATCCCAAGAACGATATCCTGGCCGTTGACGCCGGCTCCGGCAAAGAGCTTTGGAGAATAGCCGGGGCCGACACGAAAGGCTACGAAGGCGCAACGCTGGGGGTGATCGGCGACCGCGTGGTCTATGCGACCACGAAGGAACTCGTCTGCCTGGACCGCGCGACGGGCAAGTCATTTTGGCGTGTCGCCGCCCCCATCGTGCTGAAAGGACCGGGGGGCATTGCGGTCTCGTTGGTGCTCTCGGACCGCGCCGCCTATCTCGCAGACTCTGCAAAACTCCGGGCGTTCCGTCTTGCCGATGGCAAGTCGCTCTGGTCGCAACCGGTCACGGTCAACCACCACAAGCCGCCGGACGTGTTTTTAGCAAACGGACTAGTCTGGGCGGCGGCGTACGATGCCTCGATCGGCCGGCCGTCGCCGGAGCTGGGACTCACCCGCATGGGCGTGAACGGCTTCGATCCTGAGAGCGGGGAGCTCGTCAAGCATCTTGACCAGGCCATGACCGGTCCGATGGGACATGACCGCTGCTACCGGAACCGAATCACGACGCGGTATTACATCAACAGCGTGACCGGCGGCAGCGATTTCCTCGGACTAAGCTCCCCGGCGGAGTTTCCCAATCCCTGGATCCGCAGCACCTGCGGCATTGGCCCGCTGCCGTGTAATGGCCTTTACTACGCCGGTCCACCTTCCTGCGCGTGCTGCAACAGCGTCATGCTGAACGGACTGAACGCGATGGCGGCCGAGCCGGGCTTCGCCAAATCGGATCAGCCTATTAGCGTAGTGGCGGAGGCATCCCTTGAAAAAGGCCTCGCCTTCTCGGAAATCGCAAATTCGAAATCTCCAATCGCCGATTCCCCGGGCGATTGGCCCGCCTACCGCCATGACAATGCCAGGACCGGAGCGACGAAGAATAGGGTTCCGGCCGGGCTGGCCAAACGCTGGGAGACGAAACTCGGCACCCGTGCCAGCGCGCCGGTCATTGCCGCCGGCATGGTGTTTGCGGCGGACGTGGACGGCCACGCCGTCTGCGCCATCAGCGCGGCGGACGGCAGAATGGTCTGGCGGTTCTCCGCCGAAGGACGTGTAGACTCGCCGCCGACTTACTAGCAGGGCCTCCTTCTTTTCGGCGCGCGCGATGGATCGGCCTATTGCCTTCGCGCCGCCGATGTGGCGCTGGTGTGGCGGTTCCTCCCGCTCGAGCTGCGGCTGATCTGCGCCTATGGGCAGCCCGAGTCGGCGTGGCCGATTTGCGGTAGCGTCCTGGTGCGGGACGGACTGGCGTATTTTGCTGCGGGGAGAAATTCCTTTACTGACGGCGGCATCTTCCTGTATGCGCTCGATCCACGCTCGGGCAAGGTCGTCCATCAGAAACACATGTACGGCCCGTACGGCGAGAACGGTTTCCCGATCGAGAACAAGGAGGTCGTCAGCGGCATGAGCATCGAGGGATTCAAAGGGGACGTTTTCCTCGCCGACGACAAACTACTCTATCTCAGGCATCAGCCGTTCAAATTCGACCTCTCCTCGGTAAAGCTTCAGGATGTCAAGCAGCCGCACCTGATTCCCTCGCACGGTTTCCTCGAAGCAATCCCCCAGCACCGCTCCTTCTGGACCATCGACACCATGTTGCACTACGACATCCCGACGGGTTTTGGAGGTGTGCATGGCGACATCCTCGTCATTGACGGCCCGCGCTTTTATGAGGTGCGGGGCTACCAGCCGGGACGCACCGAGTGGTTTGACCCTCGCACCAGTGGTTACACGCTCTATGCGGGGATGTACGGCGACGTGGCAAAGGCCGCGGCCGGCGCCGGCAAGTCGACCGCCAAACAGGATGCGGTCGGCAAGAGGACGAACGCCAAGGCCAAGGCCAAGGCCGCAGCAGGGCGGAGCATTGCCCCCTCCGAGAAACTCTGGAGCAGTTCCATTCCATTGACCGGCAAAGCGATCGCGCTGGCGGGCGATGTGCTGTTCGTCGCCGGAACTCCGGTCGCTTTCCCGGAGGGCGATCTGGCCAAAGCGTACGAGGGGAGAATGGGCGGCGTTCTGTGGGCGGCGTCCGCTTCCACCGGGGAAAAGCTGGCCCAGTACACGCTCGACGCCCCGCCGGCGTGGGACGGTCTGGCCGTCGCGAACGGCATGCTCTTCCTTTCGCTGGCTGACGGGCGTGTGGTGTGCATGGGGCCACAGTGAGGCTTTGGAGGCGCT
>JAPLKX010000682.1 GCA_026387845.1 Candidatus Hydrogenedentota bacterium
GGGAAATTTCGAGGGGAGCACGGTCGGCTCCATCCGCCGCTCGTCGTACGTGGGAGCGAAATCAACCGTATCGAGCTTGAGGTCTTCCAGCATCAGCGCGGCAATGGGCGACAGCCGGGCTTCGGTGTAGCGCATGGCCGCGGGGGGCAGGCCGGCGATCGAGCCGAAATTCCCCTGCTTATCGATCAGCACGTGGCGCAGGTTCCATTCCTGCGCCATGCGGACCAGCGTGGGATAGATGACGCTTTCGCCGTGCGGATGGTAATTGCCGCTGGTGTCGCCGGAAATCTTGGCGCACTTGACCCGCCCCGCTCCGGGCCCGAGGCTCAGGTCGTTCATGGCCACCAGGATGCGCCGCTGGGAGGGCTTCAGGCCGTCGCGCACGTCGGGCAGGGCGCGGCTGACGATCACGCTCATCGCGTAGATCAGGTAACTGTTCTTCAGTTCGTCCTCAATGGGCACGCGCAGCAGTTTGCCCATGGGGATGCCACTGCCATCGCCGGCGTTTTCAGCGGGGGGGGGATTGTCCTCGGGTGGTTGCGGAGGAAGGTTCGAATCGGTGGACAAAGGGAGTCCTTTCTACGTCGAAAGCAAAACAGAATTATACCCCCTTTCGACTCCCCCAACAATGTCAGCCGGAAGAAAAACGCAGCCGTAACCTACTGATTGGCAAGCAGTTGCGTCACGACTTCGTTCGCCAAGGGACGGCACCATGCCCCCCCGGTGTATTCACCGGGGGCTAAGTCCCTAGATTGCACCCGCGCCGTCCGTTGAAACCTGGATCACATACCACTTACCCTGAGCGGGAGGCACTGCCGCTGCCCCGTCCGAGTTCAGATCGGACGAATCCGAGAACGTTGGCCTTCCGAAGGTTGTCGAGGGTGCTTGTCGCCCGCCGTGGTGGTGTTATGCTACTGCCCGATGGGGTGGTCCTCGATCGTCGGGACAACTACCGTTGACCTTCCCGGTCAATACAGTTCGTACATCTGTTCGCCGCCGTGACGCGCTTCCGATCGATCTTGTGGATGCCGAGATCACGGATGACGCGCCATGCCCAAGGAGGGAAGGTGGGGCACGCTAGGCTAGGCGGCTTCCCGCGCGGAACGTCGCATCGCCAGGGTGCGGCCGGCCCAGTAGGCCTGCGCACGCGCGCGGCGGCGGCGCTGCTGGCGATATTCTTCCAACTTGGCTTTGGCGGCCGTGCCTTCAACGGGCAATGACAGCACGGGTTCGGTAGCCGTTCGTTTTTGGCGGTTGTTCATCGTCGCACGCTCCCATCACGGATTGCGTATACTGGTGCAGCCGGTAGGCTGAAAAGAAAGCGGGTGTGACTGAGGTTTAGGCGGCTCGGCGTTTCTCGGTTGGGCTGGCGCTGGCGGGTGCGCTGGTTTGTGCCACGGGGCTATGTTCCGGCAAATTGAGCAAAGCTGCGTAAGGAATCGTCCCTCGGCGCCGATGACGGCCAGATAGTAGTAAGAGGCCGAGCAGGATCAGGACCATCGCGCCCGCTGCCACGGAAACTACGACCGCCAGCCCGTGAGTGGCCTGATCTGTATGCTGCTGCGTGTCGGCGCTGGCAACATTGGCCACGCCGCTGGTAACCTCTTGATGGTTTGCATCTTTGTTCGCCGAACTCTCGCGTGAGACGTCGAGCAAACTCGAGTCCTTGGCGGGGGTGGAACGCTGTCCATCATGCGACAAGGCGCGTACGTACATTTCGGGATCATTGCTCCACGCATCCTCCGAAAACGATTCACGGGCCTTTCGCGTTACCGCGCAAACCGCCTCACGGGACAACAAAAGTGGCGTATTGCTGGGAGCTGCGTAGGCGGCCACCGGCATGTTGCTGACGCTGTACAGGCCTCCGGCGTCGGCCCTGTCGGGCGGGCAAAGATGGCCGAGCACGACCAAGGCGAGCAAACAGACACTCGCTGCAATTTTCCTGCGATGCCTCATGGAAGTCCTGTTCTTCTTTTTGGCGGTTGCTGGTGGAAGAATGTTGTCAACGCTGCTTC
>JAPLKX010000367.1 GCA_026387845.1 Candidatus Hydrogenedentota bacterium
GGGCGACATAAAAATGGCGATGTCGCTGAACAGCCGTCTTCGGGTGTTGTGCGGGGCGGGTCTGTACGACCTGACCTGCCCGTATTTTGGGCAAGCGTATGGGGTCGCGCATTTGGGAGTCGATCCAGAGGTCCAGGAGCGGCTGAAATTTGTCCGGTATCCGGCGGGGCGCTGGCCCGGCTGACGGGGGACATCGAGGCGTTTTTTGGTGGGGGCGGCGAGGTTTGCGCGGCGTTGCACGGACGAACACGGACTGACCTAGCGCGGCCGGGGGGCGTCCCAGACAGGTTGGAGTTACTTCGGACGGACACGGACTGACAGGGGGCCGAGGTTTTCGGGTGGGGCCGTACCTGAAGTGTTTGTTCCCACGGGGCCGAGGATTTTTTTGTTCCCGCGTCAAAGATTCGGGTATTCCCGTTGTTAAGTATTGAGAGAAACAAGATTGGCCCGGTATGCCATTACCGGTAAAACGCCTGAAAGGAGAAGAGTCAACATGAAGACAGCGTGTGCCACAGTGGTGGTAATGTTTTCCCTGTTACTTGTGGCGAATGCGGCATTTGGCGCAGAAATCGCCAAGGAGACCAAAGCGACGGTGATGGGGAAACTTGAAGTCAAGACGGAGAAGCTGGCCAACAAAGAAGTCAAGGTGGCCTACATCGCCGTCTCCGAGGCGAAAGGTGCGGACGGCAAGATCATGTCCAACCTGAGCGGGAAGACGCTGAAAGTAGTCGGCGCAAAAGCCATGGAAGCCGAGAAGCTTGCGGGCAAAGAGGTGACCCTGACGGGAATGATCAAGGGCAACACCATCCAAGCTACCAGCCTGATGGAGAAGAAGGCCGCGGCCCCGTCCCCGACGTCTGCGCCAGCCCCCGCGCCCAAGTGAGGCGGGTTACTCACCATTCGTTCAATAGCTAAAGAGCCTGTGGGAAGAAGTTCCCACGGGCTCTTTTTCCAGGTACCAGAGGCAGGGTCTCCTGCGCGCCCGTGAGCAGTGGACACGGTGGACGTTGTGGACACAGTGGACGGGCGAGAATGGGCGCCCGGCGTGCAGGCGGGATGCCCGCACCACAATTGAAGGAGATCAGGGGAGGGTACGTTCCTGGTCGTCTTTGTGTTGTTCCCACCAGTCTTCGCGTTTGAGCGCGTGCCAGTATGCGCGCTCGAATATGAGGCTGAATTTGCTGAGGCTGAACGGTTTTTTGATGTAGCCGTCGGCGCCTGCGCGGAGTGCTTCGGATAGGGGGAATTCGTCTTCAAACGCGGTCATGATGACAATGCCGATGGAGGGGAAATTTGCGCGGACGATCCGGATGAACTCGAACCCGTTCATGCCGGCCATGCGTACGTCGCTGATGACGAGGTCGAACGGTGATCTCCTGACGGCATCGAGTGCGTCGTGTGCGTTGGGTTTGGCTTCGACGCTGTAGCCTTTTGAGAGCAGGTGCGCGGTCAGTACTTCGAGAATGGCCGGGTCATCGTCAACAACCAACACCCTGAGATGCTTAATCATTCGGCACCGCCACCGTTTCCGGGAAAGCGCCCTTGTCCCGGCTTGAGAGGAACGCGGCCGCGTTGGCCGCGGATTACATGGCGTCCTGTGCGAGCCGCTGGTTTTTGATTTTCATGAGGCGGGTCGTGGTCGAACGCTCCATTTCGTCCAGCTTATTGGTGATGAACTTGATGGTTTCGATCATTCGGGGGATGAACGTGTGCTCGAGTGCGTTGACGCGCCGCCGGGTCTTTTCGATCTCCTCGGCCATCAGCCGCAAGGTCTGTTCGAGCTCGGCCAGCTTGAGGATTTTGGGCAGGAATTCTCTGAGCCCGACGATGGCCTTGTCGAGGTCGGGCGAGGTGTGGATTCTCGAGTAGCCGCCGGTGACATCGCCGAACGTGACGTCGAGTTGGGGAATGACGACGCTCATGATGCGCCTGGGCCGGGAGACGATCTGGATGTCCTGCCGTGTGTTTTCGAGCGCGTCTTCGGTGATGGCGCGGGAGGAGGAAGCCTCAGCGAGCACGAAGAGTTTCATGACGTATGGGAGTTCGTCGTCGACGGCGAACCGGTATGTTTTGTAGGCTTTAGCGAGGCCGAGGAACTCTTTCATGAGACCGTCGAGCTTGTCCTTGAGCAGTTTATGCCCGCGCCGCGCGACGACGAGGCGTCTGCGCAGCCGGAGCAACTCCATGCGCGTAGGATTAACCGCCAGTCGAGCCAATGAAAAACCCTTTCCACAACCAAGCGGCAAGGATGCCGCTTCTACGATTTACTACTTTTTGGGGTAATACTTTTCGAGCCATTGATCGCGGACGCGCTTGAGTTCGTTCCTGGGGAGCATGGCGAGGAGGTCCCAGCCTAGCGCGAGGCTTTCTTCGATGGACCTGTTCTCGTCTTCACCCTGGCGGACGAACTTGTCTTCGAACGCGTCGGAGAATTTCACAAACAGGATATCGGCTTCGCTCAGCGCGGACTCGCCCAGCACGATCGCGAGTTCCTTGGCGTTTTTTCCGCGGGCGTAGGCCGCGTACAACTGGTTCATGAGGTCGGCGTGGTCTTCGCGGGTTTTGCCGGCGCCGATTCCTTTGTCTTTGAGCCGGGACAGGGAGGGGAGCACGTCGACGGGCGGGTATATGCCCTGGGTGTGCAGCGGCCGGCTGATGATAATCTGGCCTTCGGTGATGTATCCGGTGAGGTCGGGGATGGGGTGAGTTTTGTCGTCTTCGGGCATGGTGAGCACGGGGATCTGGGTGATGGACCCGCCCTTGCCCTTGATCCGGCCCGCGCGCTCGTAAATGGTGGACAAGTCGGTGTAGAGGTAGCCGGGATACCCGCGCCTGCCGGGCACTTCCTTTCGTGCGGCGGAGATTTCGCGGAGCGCCTCGCAATAGTTGGTGAGGTCGATCAGGATCACGAGGACGTGCATGCCTTTTTCGTAGGCGAGGAACTCGGCGGCGGTCAGTGCCATGCGGGGTACGGCGATACGCTCGATGGGCGGGTCGTCGGCGAGGTTCATGAAGAGTACGGCGCGTTCGATGGCTCCGGTTCTGCGGAAGTCGGCGATGAAGAACTCGGCTTCCTCGAACGTGATGCCCATGGCGGCGAAAATCACGGCGAACCGCTCGCCGGTTTTGAGCACCTTGGCCTGGCGGGCGATCTGCGCGGCGAGGCGGGCGTGGGGCAAGCCCGAGCCGGAGAAGATGGGGAGTTTCTGGCCGCGTACGAGGGTGTTGAGCAGGTCGATGGTCGAGACGCCGGTCTGTATGAACTCGTTGGGATAGTCTCTTGCGTAAGGGTTCATGGGGTTGCCATTGATGTTGAGCCATTTCTCGGGGATGATGGCTGGGCCGTCGTCTATCGGCCGGCCGAACCCGTCGAACACCCGGCCCAGCATGTCGTGGGACACGCCCAGCTCGATTCCTTTCCCGAGGAACTTGACGGTGATGGTCTCGGGCGCGATCCCGCTGGTCCCTTCAAAAACCTGGACCAGCGCCTTGTCCCCGTTGACTTCGAGAACGCGCCCCCGCCGCATTTTGCCATCGGGCAGTTTGATGTCCGTGAGTTCGCCGTACGTGACGCCTTCCACGCCATCGAGCAGGACCAACGGCCCGATGACTTGCTTCGCTGTTCGGTATTCTCTGGTAACCACGTGATCACCCCATGCTGTTTTGAAATCGGTCTCTAAACTTAGTGTTATTGTCGAGGCAGTTGATCGATTTCTGCCGTAATCTGTTTTTTCAATTCGTCGAACTGACCAGGCGCGTCTTCGGGAATAAGCTTGGCCTTGGCGATGGGATCGAAGACGTTCAACGCCAGCAGCCGGTTGAGCGTTACGCCCTGTTCGAGTGCGGGCCGGGCCACGTCGTAGTAATGGAGCACCACCGACAGAAGCCGCAACTGTTTGGGCAGGGAGGTGTATGTGTCGCGGTCGTCGAAAGCGTTCTGGTGGAGGAAGTCTTCGCGGACCATCTTTGCGGCCTGCATAAGGAGGCGGTCGGCGGCGGCGAGTGCGTCGATGCCGACGAGCCGGACGAGTTCTTCGAGTTCGGCTTCGCGCTGGAGAATGGCCATGGTGCGTTTTCGCATGGTCTCCCAGTTGGGATCGAGGTTTGCGTTGGCGTACTTGTCGACGGTGGCCTGGTAGAGCGAGTAGGAGGTGAGCCAGTTGATTGCGGGGAAGTGGCGGGAAAATGCCAGCTTGTCGTCGAGGCCCCAGAACACCTTCACGACGCGCAGGGTTGCCTGGACGACGGGCTCGGAGAAGTCGCCGCCCGCGGGGGATACGGCGCCGATCACGGTCAGCGACCCTTCGCGGTCGTCGTTGCCGAGGCATTTCACGTAACCCGACCGCTCGTAGAACGAGGCGATACGGGA
>JAPLKX010000381.1 GCA_026387845.1 Candidatus Hydrogenedentota bacterium
TTCAGGTCGCAATTCTCCGGTGGGGGAAGATGGTAGACGTGCCAAGGCGTTGCAGAGGTTATCAAATAATAGTGTCTGTCAACGAGCAAATGAAATCACCCGTCGCTATCGGTGACTATTTTGTTGACTTAAGGGCAGCTATTCCGCCAACTCTTGGATAGTGAACTTGATGGTGTGCCGCGTACCCTGACGGTCGACTTCGATCTCGACGGGGTCGTCCACGAACAAGTCCCAGATCGCGAAATCGACATCCGACGAGGATCGGATAGGTTCGCCGTTGACTCTCAGGATCGCGTCGCCCGGCCGCAACCCGGCCGTATAAGCTGGCGCGCTGGTGAGGATATTCACCACGATGCCGCCCTCCTCGACGCGCAGCCCAAGTTGGTCGCGCAGGTCGCGCCTTAACGCCGTGATGTCTTCGACTTTGAAGCCCGGCCACGGGTCGCGCCTGCGGCCGTAACGGATGATCTCATCGGCCACGCGCCGCACCCGGTTGATCGGAAGCGCGAACCCGAGCCCTACATTCGCGCCGCTTGTGCTGAATATCATTGTGTTGACACCGATTACTTCCCCGTTCGCGTTGACCAACGGCCCCCCGCTGTTGCCCGGGTTGATCGCCGCATCGGTCTGGATCATGTCCTGGTAGAGCCTCTCGCCTTTGGCGATGGCCGGGCTGATCCTCCGGTGATTGGCCGAGATCACCCCCACGCTCACGGACGGGTGCGGGTCCTTCATCAGCACGCCGAACGGGTTGCCGATCGCGATTGCCCACTCGCCGATCAACACGTGGGACGAGTCGCCCATCGGCGCATAAGGCAGGTTGGCGCCTTTGGCGCGGAGGACGGCGAGGTCCGTCCGTTCGTCGCCGCCGACAAGTTCCACTTCGATCTCGCGCCCATCACTCAACGTTACCGAAGCGACCTTCTCGGCATCTTCAACAACGTGATAATTGGTGACTATATGTCCCTGGCTGTCGATGATGAACCCGCTGCCGATCGAATTCAGTTGTTTTTCCCGGAGTCTGTACCGCGGAGCAGGCGCGTAGAAAAAACTCCAGAAATCCCGCGAAAACGGGTCCGTAACCTTTTCAGCCTGCATCTGAACCACATTCACCGAAACCACCGCAGGCGCCACCCGCTCGATCGCCGCCACAATGCCATTACGCCGCGATTCGTCCACCGACACCCGTTGTGGCGCGCGCAATGGTGGCACGGGCGTCTCGCCCGTGTCTTGTTGTGGTGCAGGCGTCTCGGCTGCACTCTGAGCCACCCTCCCCAAAACTTTCCGCGATGCCTGTGCGCCCGTGCGCGGCTTGAGCACTACGGATGCAACGCCCGCAAGAACGATCACCGCCACAAGCACGTAAATATACTTCCTCATCAATCTCACCTCTGTTCCCTCGGCCGGAAGCCGGTTGCACAAGCGCCCCCGCTGTGAACTCAGCCACAGCGAGGGCGCATACCGGGTAACACTTCCCGGCCTTCCGTTAATTCCTGTCTTCTTGCCGGTTACGGAGTCGGCGCCGGGGCCGGCGCGGGCTCCGCCTGGCTCACCGCTGCATCAGCAGGAGGATCTGTCGCAGCCTCAACCGCGGGCACATTCGCCGCCGGCGCCGGTGTAACCGTAACCTCGGCCGGCGCGGGCGCAACGGTCACTTCTTGCGGCGCAACCGGCGCAGGCACTGGCGCAATGGTCACTTCCTGCGGTGCAACCGGCGCGGGCGCAACCGCCGCATCGCCAGGCGCCGCTGCCGCAGGCGCTTCGGCCGCGGGAGCCGGCGCTTCGGGCGCAGGAGCCGGGGCGGGCGCAGCAGGCTTCTTCAGCGTGTCGACAGGCGGAAACAGGCCCTTCTTCGACTCAGCCGACACAATAAACACCTGGTCTTTTCCGGAAATCTTGACCTCGTGTTTCCCTTCCTTTTCAGGCCCGACCGAAATTACGTGCCGTGTCCCGTCTTTCATCTTTACGGTGACGGTTTCGGTAGCGCCTTCAACGCTCGAACGGCCAAACAAAATGTCCTCGGCCTGAAGCACCGAGACTTCCCCGGCCAGCGATTCCGCGGCCGTGTTGTCGGCGGGTTCGGGTGCGCCGCCCGCGGCGACTGTCCACGCGCCGTCCTCGCCATGAGCCAGACTGTACGCGCCGCCTGCGCCGTTGACGGCGATTTCACCGATGTTCATGTCGTCGATGTCGAGCAACGTGCGAACGTACAGATCGCCCGGCTTCACAAAGATCTTCCCGGTGTCCATGCCGCTCATCACGAGCACATTCGTCCCGTCGTCCACCCGCGCGTAAGAGCCGGCGACATGTTTCGAGGGGCCGTACAACTTGATCGTGTGGGTCTGGCCGCCGCCGCTGACCGTAACCGTCCGGGTCGGTTCGCCGAGGTCCGCGGAAGCATCGGCATAATCCGCCGGTTTCCAGTTTGCCAGCGTTGTGGCGAGGGTTTCCGCGGTCGTCCGCTGCGGGTCGAGCGCCGCCACCGGCTTCGCGATCCGGAAGCTCTCGCCGTCTTTCACCAAACTGACGTCTCCCCCGGGCTGCGTGATGTCGATCTTCTCGATGGTTGCCTTGTCCATCGACAAGCTCGGCAAATCGAATACGTCCGTGCCTTTTGGAAACGCCTGCTCAAAGATAAACTTGCTCACCTTGTAGACCGTCCCGCCCGGAGAGCCCGCCACCGTCACATAACCGTCCCCGTTCGGGTCCGGCCGGCCGCCCTCGATCCGAACGTCCGGCTGGCCTTCGCACGAAACCACCGCCACATACGCCGCCGGCTCCAAACCCCACTCCGCCTTCTTGGCAGGGTCCACCACGTCCGACGCCTCGAGGAACGACAGTTTCTGAGTCATCGATTTCGGGCCGTTCTCCTTCATCGGGACTCCCGGCCCACCCGACGCTACCTTCCACTCGTACTCCTTCTTGGCCGGCTCGGCGGGGGCGGGCGGCGTCGTGCCTTCAGTTCCCGGTTCCGCAGCGGGCGGCGCGGCTTGAGGTTTCTCTTGGCGCTCGAATACCAGCGACTTGTCCGGCAGGGTCAGGGCGACTTTGTTCATTTTTTCAAGGTCCATCTTTACGATGGTCTTGTCCAGCCAGATGCCCGGTTCTGGAATGGGTTCTTTGGCTTCCGGCCCCATTGGCGCCGGCCGCGAATCATCCGAATAGACTCCCGCCTGTTGGCGCAGATTCGTCTCTTCGACAAACACCTCGTTGCTGCCGGCTTTGCGGATAAATACGCTGTTGTAGCCCGGCGATTTCCCTACCAGAAGGTGAAAATACGGCTCTGCCGAATCCTTCTTGTAGCCTTGGACGTGGAACGCTTTCGCATCGCTGAGGTTGTACAGTTCGAGCTCGGATTCCGTCGCCGCCGTCGCTCGCGGCTCGCCTTTGATCTTGACAATGCTGTCCAGATACCGGTCAATAACGTCTTTCTTGACGGCCGAATTGAAGTGCGACGGCAGCAGCCATTTGTCGCCCGACGTGTCATACGCCAAAGTCAGTTTCTTGTCGGGCGCCTCGCCGGCGTAAATGTCCAGCTTGGCGATGTCATTCTTGCTGATCCCGTCCGGCAGCAGCGTCACCAGCCCCACCTGTTGCTCGATAGTCGTCTGGGGCACGCTGCTCTTTTTCCACACCACCAGCCCCGCAAGCACCACCAGGATTATGACAAGAGGTACCAGGCTCTTCGGTTTCATGATCAACCTCCAAAACGTTCAACGTCGCATGTGCTTTAGTTCAGTTCAGTTCATCACTGCCGGCCCATGCCGGCGCTCAGGCCTCTTCCACGGCGCCCTGCGCCATCGTGTAGGCGTTGCGCGCCCGCCGCCTCACCACCGTCGTGCTGATGCCTACCCCGGCGATGGCCGTGCTGGCCAGGGCGTAGTTGATCAGCTTCCACAACCGTCGCGTACCGGCCGGCGGCT
>JAPLKX010000394.1 GCA_026387845.1 Candidatus Hydrogenedentota bacterium
GTAGGAGAGGCCCCTGGCAATGCTCGCCAAGGCCTGGCGACCCCTGCGCTGTTCGAGCAACCTGCGCTGGTTCTGTGCGGCGAGCAGCAACTCGCGGGTGAAATCGGGGGTTGGTTCGAGATCGGGCGCGCTGTGGATGAACTCGAGTGAGCTTCGCATCCCCTCGACCTCGGCCTGACAGCTCTTGCACGCGGAAACGTGCCCGCCAATCTTGACCGAAAGCGCCCCGCCTTTGCCCGCAAGGCCCTCGGCGTATGTCGTCAATTCATTTTTTCGCGGATGCCTGCCCATAGTGCGCCATTAACCTTTCACGTACTCTCTGAACCGTGCCAGGAGCGGCCGCAACGCCCGCTCGGCACGTACAACCCGCGATTTGATAGTCCCCACCGGGGTGTCGGTCACCTCGGCAATTTCTTCGTAAGACATGTCCCGGAAACGCCTTAGAACAAACGCTTCGCGCTGATGCCCCGGCAAATGCGTCAGCGCCGAGTTAACCGCCTCCGAGACTTCCCCGCGCTGGAACGCGGTCAGGACGCACGCCCGCTCGTCGCTGACGGAGTCCAACGGGTCAAACTCGTCATTGTCCCGGCTGCCGCTGCGCCACAACGAGGATACGCTGAACAGCTTGGGGCGCCGCTTGGTGCGCAGCCATTCCTTCGAGACAATGTTGGATGCAATTGTATAGAGGTAGGTGGTGAACTTTGCGGTTGGCTCGTACCGGCCGGCATTGCGAACCAGCGCCAGGAAAACTTCCTGGGTCAACTCCTCGGCCACCTGCCGGTTTTGCACCATGCGGTACATGTAGTTCAGGACGCCCTTCTGGTGGCGGTGAACCAGTTCCACAAACGCTTCCTCGACCCCCTTGCCGTGCTCCAGCATGAGGTCTTCATCGCGCCATTCCGACAGCGGGAACCCCTCCGGGTCAACTACCCGGAACGGCTTGCCGCGAAGCCCGGCCGCTTTTGTTTTTCCTTCCGCCATCGCCTCTTGGTCATCCCCAAACCCGGCCAACTTGCTTCTCCCTGCTACGTTATAATGCCCGGTGAGTTAAAAAAGTTTCACGGCGCGCTTTTTACGGCCGTTCCCCAAAACTACCCCGGCAGACTCTTCAGATACCCTATCATTCCGGGGGCTGGGTGTCAATAGATTACCTCCGCCGCAGGCCCGCTCAAAGATCTAACAGATCCCAACTAAATTACAGTCCACCCTTGTTACTGTTGCTAATTTTTGGTTTGTGCTTTATTCTCTATGACAACGCTAATTCCGAACATGGATTGGGGAACGTGTCCGTGGGGAAAATCTTCAGGCAACACGCTGGTTTGAAGTACGGCCTTGCATATTGGGTGCTGGCTGCGGTTAGTTCTTACTCGGTCCCGGCGCCGGCAGAGGTGCTTCCGGTAGCCCCGCCGTACATCATGGCCCAGACAACCTCCATTACGACGGGTGTCGGAATGGAAATCATGTTCTTCGTCACCGTGGAAGGCGACCCGCCCATTTTCTATGAATGGTACAAAGTGGGGGTCGAGAAGCCGGTGGCTTCCACGAGCGAATACATCATCGCGTCGGTTCAAGTGTCCCACGCCGGGACGTACCGGTGCAGGGTGCGGAATGCCGGCGGCGAGGTCTATTCGCAGGACGCGCCGCTGACCGTTGTCGTGCAGCCTGCGATTGTAACGGACCCGGCGTCGCAGACCGTCGCGCTTGGCGGTTTGGTGATGTTCACGGTTGTGGCCTCGGGAGACGAGCCGCTCGCATACGCGTGGTACAAGGACGGGATACTGGAGCCGGTAATCACATGCCCCTGTCCTTCTTACATGATTTCTAATGCGCAACCCTCGGATGCCGGCGAATACTACTGCACGGTCAGCAATGCCGGCGGCAGCGCCCAATCTGCTCGCGCCATATTGAATATCGGGTGGCCGCCGACGATTGTGCAGCATCCTGAAAGCATCGAGGTAACGGCCGGAGAGACCGCCACGTTCCAAGTCGTGGCGGAAGGAACGCCGCCGCTCCATTACGAGTGGATCAAGGACGGGGAACCGCTCGAGTGGCTTGACAGCCCTACCTATTCGATCACGCCGGTCATCATGGAAGACGAAGGCGAGTATTCTTGCCAGGTTTGGAATGATTTTGGCGACATTCAATCTTACCCGGCCATGCTGAGTGTTGTCGTACCGCCTGCGATTATAACGGACCCGGCCTCGCAGAGCGTCGTGGTCGGCGGCTCGGTGATGTTCACGGTTGAGGCCTCGGGAGACGAGCCGCTCGCATACGCGTGGTACAAGGACTGGATACTGGAGCCGGTAATCACATGCCCCTGTCCTTCTTACATGATTTCTAATGCGCAACCCTCGGATGCCGGCGAATACTACTGCACGGTCAGCAATGCCGGCGGCAGCGCCCAGTCTGGCCGCGCCCAATTGACTGTCTGGTTGCCGCCGATGATTGTGCAGCATCCTGCAAGCATCGAGGTAACGGCCGGAGAGACCGCCACGTTTGTAGTCGTGGCAAAAGGAACGTCACCGCTCAATTATGAGTGGATCAAGAACGGAGATCCGCTCGATACGGCGGACAGCCATAGCCCTACGTACTCGATCTCGCCAGTCACCATGGCAGATGCGGGCGAGTATGCCTGCCGGGTGTGGAACGATTTTGGCGACATTCAATCTTACCCGGCCATGCTGACTGTCAGTGGGGTTCCCCGGGCCGCATTCAGTTATGAACCGCAAAACGGCCAGGCGCCGCTGACGGTTTGGTTCACCGATTTATCGGAGCCGGGTTCATCCGCGATCCAGACGTGGGACTGGGATTTCGGCGACGGGGCCTCGAGCACGGAAAAAAATTCGAATCACACTTACACGGAGCCGGGTATCTTTACGGTACGGCTTACGGTGAGAAACTTGGAATTCCCGGGAAAGCCTGATACGGCCTCGGCTCCGCGCGGGGTTCGCGTCTATGCCGGTGCGAGCGCCGACGTCGACGGGGACGGCCTTACCGACAGCGACGAGGTCAATGTTTACGGGACCGAGCCTACCAACCCGGACTCCGATGCGGACGGCATGGATGACGGGTGGGAAGTCGCCTACGGGTTTGATCCCAATTCGGCGGAAGACGCGGGCGAAGACGCCGATAACGACGGGTTGACGAACTTCGAAGAATACCGCCTTCGGTCGGACCCGCTGGATTCGGCGTCGCCGACGCGCGTGTATTACGTCTCCCCGCAGGGCGACGATATGTATGGCGACGGGTCGGCAGGAGCGCGGTGGCGGACAATTAACCACGCGGTGTCTGTAGCGGCGGATATGGCGGCCCCGGCGGTGATCCGGCTGGCCCCGGGCATCTATGATGAAGATCCGATGCTGCCGCCCTGGACGGCATTGGCGGGAGAGGCCGGGGCGGGCGACGTGATCATCAGTGGTTACGTGATGGGGTCGGCAAACTCGGGTATCAAGAATGTGACTATTCGTGAATCTTTGGCCGGGGGACCGTATCCGCTCCTGGCCATCAACGGGCCGATGGAAGTGCTCGGAGTCCGATTTGAAGGCGGCGCAGGGTCCACCGCGGACGGCATAGTCGTAAACGGCGGGGGACCGCGCGGCAGCCTGATCGAACGTTGCGAATTCAGCGGGCTCTACAACGGGATTATCATCAACGAAGCGATCCCGTTGATCCGGCGTTGCTGGTTCCATGACCTCTCCGGGAGCGCCATTATCGTGCGCGCAATGCAAGTACCCAACAAGGAGGACGACGGCACGCTGAGCACCGAGCACGATCCCAATTCGGGCTACAACACGATCGATCTGGCATCAATCGATGGCGACCTGGCCGTCGTGAACCAGCGCGACGAGCCGCTCATCATGGAAAATAATGATTGGGGCACCGACATCGACGCCGAAATCGGCTCGCGCGTCTCGGGCGCCTCGGACTACGTGCCCTACCTCGCAAAAGGATCCGGCGCGGGCGCCGCAACCGCCAACTGCAACGTGTGGGATTCCGCCACGCTCGAGCCCGTGACCAGCGCGACGGTCCAGCTCTCGAAGGCGGGGGGCAGTTTTTCGCCGCTGACGGAAAACGCGGGGGGCGTATATACGTTTGCCTGCCTGGCCCCCGGCCCGTACACGTTCAGCGTGACCGCGCCCAGCTTTAACATGAAGCTGCAAACAAAAACCCTGGCGGCCGGGGACAATGTGATGCTTCTTTTCCCGCTCACCTCCTCCGGCAATGAAGGCGAGGGGGAAGGGGAGAAACCCGACGGGTGTTTTGGCGGAGTGGCGGATCGGTTCGAGGGCACGCCGCGCGCCGGGTTTGGCATTTACGCGGGCGATTTTGCCATACTCATGGCCGTGGCGGCGGCACTCGCCGCGGCAAGGAAGAAGCGGTCATCGAACCTGGCTTAACACACCGATTCGTAAACACGGCGACGTATGGAGTGCGGCAGCTTGCTGCCGCTTTTTCACATGCAAGGCTTTTCTTACAGACAATGCCTCACTCGTCAGGCTAGGCTTCTCTGTTGGAAAAGCGGCAGCAAGCTGCCGCACTCCAAAGTAGGCCATTGAATACGTCAGTGTGTTTATAAAATGGAGCAATTAGTCCAGCCGCCATTCTTGGAGGATTCATGGTAGACATCAACATCAGCTACACGGGCGGTCTGCGCTGCCGCGCCGTACATGCACCCAGCGGAAACGCCCTTATTACGGACGCGCCCGTCGACAACAAAGGAAAAGGCGAGACGTTCTCCCCGACCGACCTGGTGGCTGCGGCGTTCGGCGCCTGCCTGGCAACCATCATGGGCATCATCGCGGATCAGGAGAACGTCGACCTGACGGGGATGGACGTCCATGTCGTCAAAGAAATGACGACAACGCCGCCGCGCCGGATCGCCCGGCTCGCGACGCGCGTCACCGTACCGTGCGCGCTGACGCCCAAACAAAAGGCCAAGTTCGAACACGCGGCCAAGGCATGTCCGGTCGCGCAAAGCCTGCACCCCGGCATCGAAACGCCCATCGAGTTCGTCTACCCCCGCTGAACGCGCGGCCGCAGTTTCCAGTGCAGCGGGCCGGGCTCAGCCAACTGGCCGCTTGACACAGCGGAACAGCACTTCTTTCTCGGGGATTCTGTAGCGCTTGATTTCCTCGGGTGTCAAGAAGTCGTGCCGCGTGATCTTCTCATAGCTGAATGGCGCAAGGCGCGGCTCAAAATCTTTCGGCGAATAGGCGCGCAGGTGATCGAACATGAACGGGTCGGGCCGGCCGTATTCGACCGTGGCGTTCAGTTCCAGTATGAACGGGACCATGACGTAGGCCACGCCGCCCGGCTTGAGCACGCGGGCCAGTTCGGCCAAGCCTTTGCGGTCGTCGGGGACGTGTTCGAACACGTGCAGGCAGAAGATCAGGTCGATTGAGTTGTCCGCGATTCCCAGCCGCTGAATATCCGCGACGATTGCGGGCGGCGGGAACCGCTTGGCCATGTACATCTCGAAATCCATGCCGATTATGAACAGGTTCGGGTTGCGCAGGAGCAGGTCGCGAACGTACCGTTCGGGCGCGCAATGGAGCACGACGCGGCGGCCCTCGATCAGATCCCTGTCACGGCGTTGCAGGTACAACGTCAACATCCGGTGCCGCTCATGCCCCCGGCAATGCGGGCACTCCCCGTGAAGCACCATGAACTTGCCGCAGTCAACCGGGAGGAAGTCATGCCCCCGCCAGCCGCAGCACGGGCACTCGACCCGGTGGCGCCAATGCCAGCGGTTGCGCGCCCGCAACCAGAGATTGATAACGTTGCACAAGGCATACGTTCGTGCGGACCGCCAACCGTGGCGCACAAGGCGCTGATAGAACGTCATGACCAAATCTGATTGTCTCCGGACAATGGGCTTGGGCGAATGTTATCGCGCCGGTCGCGAGCAAATCAAAGAATCCAGCGAAGGCTTAATAAATCGCGTTAAAGTAGGCGCGGTCGTCCCGCCCGCGCCGTCAACGGGCAAAGCTGATGTCTGAACCTTAAGCCACCCGACCGCAGGGAGCCTCCCCACGTTCCGCTCTTGGGTTCACCGCCGCCCGCATCGTTGAAAAATAGCCTGTGGGCTGGACGGCGCGGGCGAGACGACCGCGCCTAGTGCGCCTGCGAGCGCGTTGAGTCGGAGCGGTGTAAGTCCGCTTCAGGCAGACGCTCTCCGGCCTGTAATCGACTGCAACTGCGTCGCCGAGAGGCGGGGTGGGG
>JAPLKX010000416.1 GCA_026387845.1 Candidatus Hydrogenedentota bacterium
ACTCTGAACCTACGCGGTCAGTAGGGACACACATTCAGGCCGTTTCGGCGGCGTCCTTGCACGACCTCTGAACCTTCGCCGCTGTTGGCGCGCCCCCGGTGCCGGCTTGGCTTTTGCCAGGGCGCGAACAGCGGTTCCAACGCCTGTTCAGGTCGGCCGGCAAGCAGTTCATATTGGGCCAACACGGTATCCGGGGCTTTTTCGGTGTCAAATGCCTGGCGGAGCCGCTCGTCCAGCACGGGCATTCCGAGCAGGTAGCCCCCGAACAGTTTCATGACATCCGGGGCGACGGCCGGCGAAACGGCGAGGGCGTTGACGGCGCTGCGCTGGGCGTCGCTCGTATTGCCGGCGCGCACCTGTGTGCGGGCCTTGGCCAGCAACGCGCCGGCCTCGCGCCGGGCGTTCAACTTGCTTCCAAACTCGCGCAGCAGCACCATCACGAACAGGCCCACAACCAGCGTGGCCAGCCAAGCGCCCGCGTTGAAGATGATGTATTTGCGCCGTTCGGTCATCAGTAGGACTGTCCCAGCTTGAGCACGACCGGGATGGTTCTCAGGAGGATTTTGATGTCGGCCCAGAGCGACCAGTTCTCGATGTAGGCGATATCAAGCTGGATCATTTGCTCGTAGGTAAGCCGGCTGCGGCCGCTGACCTGCCACAGGCCCGTGATGCCCGGCCGGATATTGAGCCTTTTGTAATGCCAGTCTTCGTATTCGTCCACCTCGTACTTCAGCGGGGGCCGCGGCCCGACCATCGACATCTCGCCGCGCAGCACGTTGATGAACTGGGGCAACTCGTCGATGCTGGTTTTTCGGATGAACCTGCCGACGCGCGTGACGCGCGGGTCGTTGACCAGTTTGTAGACGGGCTTGCCGTCGGCGCCGACTTCGGTGGCCGTCCCCAGCTTGATGAGTTGCTGGAGGTACTGCTGGTGGATTTTGGGGTCGGCGTTGGTGTGCATCGACCGGAGTTTCAGCATCCGAAACGACCTGCCGTTGAGGCCGACGCGTTTCTGCACAAAAAATACGGACCCGGGCGAATCGAGCTTGATGAGCAGCATCGCCAGCAGGATGATCGGCCCCGCCAGAGACAGCGCGATCAGCGAGACGGCCACGTCCATGCACCGTTTCGTGACTTGCGGCCACCGCGCGTACAGGCCGATCTTCTCGACCTGAAGCACCGACACGTCCCCGATGTAGAGGGGCCGGGCGCTGGTGTGGAAGAACGGGTAGAACGGCGTGACCATCTTGAGGTCCACGCCGAGCCGCCAGCAGGTCTGGGCGATGTCGGCCCGCTGTTCGGCAGAGAGGGTTGCGGGATCCATGGCGAGGATGATTTCATCGAGCTCGTGCTCGTTGATGATTTCGTCGAGCGTGTCGACGCTGCCCAGGCATTCGACACCGGGCTGACTTGCTGCGGGGGGCGGCGGGCTTTTGAGCGCGGCCATGCCGACCAGTTGGTATTGGGAGGATGGGGCGGCCAGGGCGCCGATCAACTCGGGGGGCGCGGAGAAATTCTGGATGAGGGCGACGCGGGTCCTGTTGAGGCCGAACGCCTGGAGCATCAGCACGAACGTCAACACGCCTGAGTGGAACAGGACCAAACCCCATAGCGTCAGGAACACGTAATACACCATCAACATCAGCGACAAAGGCGACGACCCGCCGTACTGCGAGTAGGCGTATGCCACCACAAGGCCCGCCAGAATCAGCGTGGCCAGGATCAGTCCTTTCACAATGCGCGTGGACGCACCAAACGGGACAACATTGCTGTAGTCGCTTCTGTAGAGACCCTGCCACTGGAACACGACCGCATTTACGAGCGGGGCCAGCGCCAGCATCGGCAGATAGCCTCTGAACTCCGGCGCAAACGGCACCCGCGACACCAGCGGGACCAGCGACAGGAACGTCCACCGCACCGGCCTCATGGACTCCGGCCAGTGATTGAGCATGAGGTAGGAAATCACCACCGCCACAACCGAGACCGCGCATGTCCCGAAGACCTGGATCGTCATCAGGAAAAACCGGCTGCGCCGCCGGCCAAACACACCCGACCACCAGATCTCCGACTGGTCGTCCGACAGCCGGCTGATGTGGTCGGCCTGGGCTTGGGCCGCTGCGTCGGGTGGCGGGACCGGCGTGGCCGGAGTATCTGTGGTGGACATAGACGTACGCGCGCCTCTACGGGGTGCAACAACTGCCGCGCAAAACGACGGCGCGGACAGTATAGCAAAACAACGCGCAGGCATCTACCAGCGGCGTGGTAAAGCCTTGTCAGCCCGAGGTTAACAGCGAGTCCACGGCGGACACGTCGCGCTGCCAGCGGGCCTTGTCCTGCTCGATATACCGGGCCATTTTCGGCACAAACTCGTCCCGTCGCCGGTGCACCTCGATCGCTTTCGCAGCAATATCTTCGGGTGAATTGTCGGTAAACAGGCAATAACCGTCGAAATTGGCGACCACGACTTCGTTGCCGGTGGCGACGAACGGTTTTCCCAGGGCCAGGCACTCGCGGATCGCCCAGAGCAGCGTGTCGGGCCGGCTGGTGAGCGTCAGGACGACGTCGCACGCGTTCATCAGCTTGATGAAAACGCCTTTGGGCAGGAAGTCAGTCAGCAGGACATTCGGCGGGGGCGCGACGGCGGAACCGGCCTGCGCGGGGTCGCCCGTGACGAAAAACCTGGCGTCAGGCAGGAGCGCGGCCGCGTTGAAAACTTCCCGCCAGCAATCGTCGGACGCGAACCGGTTTACCATCAGCACCTTGAGGCCGGGCAGGGCGGCGGCTTGGGCGAGATGGTCGGGCAGGTTTGCCGCGGGGTCGTAGACTTCGTCGCGCCACAACGCCGGCGACAGGACCATCATTGGGTTGCGGGCGCGCCACTGCCTGAGGGTCTCGATGTTTTTATGGTTGTGTGCGAGGTTTGCGGCAGCGCGCCGTGCAAAGAACCGATCGATGAAATTGAACGCCCGCCACCGCCTGTCGCCGAACGTCGAGGTGTGGTTGTCGGTGACGAACCGGCCGCCAAACATTCTGCAATAGAGCCAGACAGTCGCGGTCAGCGGCCACGGCGGCACCTGGACGAGCACTTCCCTGGCGTGGAGTTGGCGAAGCCGGCGGAACGTTTCGACGCCCTGGAAAATGTACCGGACCGGCGCCGGGAGACGGACGCCGAGCGCCGATTTCTTGTAGATCTGAAGCGAGTGCGCGCCAAGCGCCTCAGCCAGTTTGGCGCTGCGGGAACTGAAGTTTTCCCGCTGCCAGCTTACAAATGCGCGGGCGGGGTTCACGGGCGGTACGCCTCGAAAATAGCGGCGTTGTCGAAATCGCCCCAGCCGTCGCGGACCAGCGCGTCGATAAGGTTGGCGTGCGCCTCCGATACGGGGGTTGCCGCGCCGACCTCCCGCGCGAACTCGAGGATCAGGTGGACATCCTTTGCGTGCTGCGCCAGGCGGGCAACCGGCGGTTCGTAAATCCCGGATACCATCTTTGGGCCTTTCGTGTCCATGGCGGTGCTGTAGGTTTCGCCGGCGCGGAGCACTTCGAGGATCTTGCCGAGATCGAATCCGGCGTGTTCGGCAAGCCCGAGCGCTTCGGCCAAGACAAGCCGGTTCAGCCCGAATACCAGGTTCACGATCAGCTTGACTCGATTTCCTTGGCCGGGCGCACCGAAATAGTACTGCGCCTTCGAGAAAACCTGCACGAGGTTGGCGTAATCGGCGTTTTCCTCTTTGTCACCGACCAGAGCGAGCGCCCGCCCCTCGCCAATCACCTGGCTGGACCCGGACAGGCAGACGTCGACCAGCTTGACGCCGTCTTTGGCGAGTCGCTGCGCGTCTTCTTCGATGTCTTCGGGGCGGCCCGTTATGGCGTCGAGGATAAGCGCGCCGATTTGAAGGGCGTCAGCCATGGCCTGCTTGCCCCACATCAAGTCGCGCCGGTTCTCCGACGTCAGCAGGCTCAGCAGGATGGTCCTGGCCTGGCGCGCGACGGCCTGGGCGTTCGGCAGGATATCGACGCCGGTTTCCCGGGCCGCGGCGCAGGCGGTCTCGTCGATGTCGTACCCGCACACGCGGTAGCCCGCGGCAAGCAGGCGGCGCGCGACGGCCCGGCCCACAAGGCCCAGACCTACAATGCCAATCGGTTCCGATTCAGCGACCATAAGTCCTCAGCCTCTTGTTTTACCTGAAGGCTACTATCCGCTAACCTGAAAGATTTTTCCAAGAAATCTAGTGGGACAATTGGGACAATTGGGACAATTGAGACAATTGAGACATTGGGACGCCCCCGGCCGCGCCATCTTCGCCGCGCACTTCTTAGCGCGCCGTTGTTAGAGGATGTCCCTCTTATCACCCAAAACCCACAGCTCTTTCGCATTGGCCCAAACCCCATACCCTACACCCCATACCCGATTCGGTTGCGGTTCCCCTGCCCTGCGTTCATCCCTGATTAAACCACACTGTCCGGCGCGAGGCAATTTCAGTCCACGTCCTGGCTGAGCCGCAACAGGCCGCGTTTCCAGGGAAAGACGGCGCTTTCACCGACGGGCGGCAACTCGACTTTCCGGACATGGCCCCCTTTCCATGCCACAAACGACAGGCTCCCGTCGTCGAGCGGGCGGTCGAACTCGAACCGGACCTTGGACGGCCCGGTCTTGCCCACTTCGAGCACGGTTACAGTTACATAGTCGAGCCTAATCCGGTCGCCGGCGCGCAGGG
>JAPLKX010000155.1 GCA_026387845.1 Candidatus Hydrogenedentota bacterium
TCGGCCTGCTCGGTCTGAAGCGCACGTAGCGAAACTTTGTGCCCAGTACGCCCGCATTTGAATACAATGCTATCCCCAATGCTGAATAAAACTTGCATCCAATCTGGCTCTGGAACTTCGGTCTAGAATTCAAGGATTCCCGCCAGGACCACTGATTCTGTTCAATGGCACTTCTCTGCACTACTAACGTTTGATTTCTTGTTCTGGCGCGCAGAATCTGACTAACCCGCGCCAGTAGACATACCGGGGAGATTGCCACGTCGCGCTGTGTTCACGGCTCTGGTGAGAGAAGAAAGGTGACTGGCCAGCGCTCCTCGCAATGACAGATCGGGGGACCCTTTTGGTTGCGGCTACGCCGCGCTGTGCTCCACCGCGTCCTCTGCGCCTCTGCGTTTGGAATTGGGCTGCGAAAAGTGGGTACTGGCACGCTTTTTCCGAACTACCGGAAAAAGCGAGCCAGTCCCTGTTTTTCGCCTCATTGCGCGGGCGGGGACAACGGCAACTCGAGCCACGCCACGCCGATATCCCGCCGCATGTGGCGGGTGCTGTCGCCTCCGGGCGCATCGTAAAAGACGGCCAGGCGCCTGCCCACCTGTATGACCGACGGCATGCCAATGCACTTTTTCGACCACGTGCAATTCTGTCCGTCAAGGACAACGGCTTTGTTCCGTGCGTCCCACCGGTTCAAGTCTTGCGACCAATATGCCCAGATCGCGTCGGTGTATTCGTCCTTTTCCAACCCGACGTGGTTGGTGAACAGGAACCACGTCTTGTTGGACGGCTCGAAGTAAATCGACGAATTCTCGATCTGCTCCTCGGGCGACACGATCGGCTCCGGATCAATCGCCCAGGGGCCGTTCAGGTCTTTCGTGCGGGCGATGCCAAGCGTGCGCTTCATGGCCGCGCTGAAGAACATCAAGTACTCGTCGCCCTGCTTTACGATGCAGCCGGGGCTCGCCGTATCCTGGTAGTACGTGCCCGGTTTTGTACGGAATGGAACGACATCCGGCTGTTTCACCCAAGGCCCGGCCAGTGATTTGCTCCGCGCCTTCATCGTCAGATAAGGGAACGCCGGCACCCGGGCCGGCGGCGGCCCCGCATTCGGGGACGCCACATAGAACATGTGCCACTCCTGCCCATCGAAGATCACCCACGGCGAAGTGGCCGTGGCCGAGTCCGGCTCACCGGGCTTGCCGTAATCCAGAATGAAACCCCGTTTCTCCCAAGCTCTTAAATCTTTGCTCGTGGCCAGACACGCCAACCAACCCGTCGGCCCCGCGCCATCGTAGAAAAGGTGATAAACGCCGTTCTCTTCAAAGATCGACGCTTCCCGCGCGCCGAGCGTGTCGCACTCGCCCGGACCGTCCCCATGCCTGAGCACCACCCCTTGGTCCATCGCCTCCATCCGCAGCGCCGCCGCGGGCCGCCCGTCGGGATAGCTTATTTCGCCTGCAGTGCCCACGGCAGCAGCTAACACCACGAGACATCCCAGGCAAGCATTCCGCCTCATTTTGCTTCTCCTTCGAAGTTGAGTTTGAAACCCGCAAGAAATCAGGACATCTTGAGTCCATGTCGTCCATGAAGTCCATGTGGTCCATAATCTATAATTGCGCCATGAAAAACAAAACATGCCTCAGCCTTCTATTTGTCTTTGCTGCCTCCTGTCAGCACGCTTCAGCGCCGCATGCTTGTGCGCCGCATGCTTGTGCGCGGCCTGAGTTGCAGCCTGCCCCGGCGGCCGCTGCTGCGCCGGCTCTAAACCTTCAGCAGATCCTCGAAACACACCCGCCGGTTGATCTGCTGCCCGAGCTGTCATCGCGCACGCCTGCCGAATGGGTGGAAACAAAAGCGGGCGCCGCGCTGCTCGAGGACGCAAAACGCGCGGGCGAGGTCGACACCATCCCCGAAACCACCTACACCCGGTACAGGATGTTCAAGACGGTCGGCGAGCGCGCGCCGTACGACCAGGAACACGCCAAGAAGCGGTCGCTATTGCGTAGCGAGGTTGTCGCTGCATGGCTCACCGGCGGCAACTCGCGCATCGACCGGATCAACGACCTCATCTGGAGCATCTGCGAAGAGACCACGTGGGTCGGCCCCGCCCACGAAAAGTCCAACCCGTATATCGATCTCTACGCCGCCGAGACCTCCGCGGATCTCGCCTATGTGCTGATGCTACTCGGCGACCGGCTGCCCGAGGAAATCCGGGACAGAGTCCGCAGCGAAGTCAACCGCCGCATTTTTGAGCCGTACCTGGCCCGTGGCCGCGAATTCGGCTGGAACAGCGGCAGGAACAACTGGACGGGCGTGTGCGCCGGCGCGGTCGGTCAGGCGTTTTTGCTGCTCGAACCGGATGTTGCGCGGCAGGCTCAGGCGCTCGAGATTGTCGTGGATCAATTAAACCGGTTTATCGAGATTGCGTTTGAAACCGACGGCGGGTGCCTCGAAGGCATCAGTTACTGGAATTACGGCCTCCTGCATTACGTCTGTCTCGCCGAGATGCTCCGGTTGAGGACCGGCGGCGAAATCGACCTGCTGGCCAACCCGAAACTCAAAGCCATCGCAGGGTATCCGCTCGCAGTCGTTCTCGCCAAAGACACCTACGCCAGTTTTTCCGACGCCCACGAAGAGGCGTCCGTCAAACAATTTCTGGCGGCGCGCCTGGCTGAGCGCACCGGCGTGACCGGCCTGCTCTCACTCGCCGACAAGAAACCCGGAGGCCGGCTCGCTGAAGTTGTGCGCAACCTCAGTTGGTGGGACGGCCGGCGGCCCGAGATGCCCCCACTCGAGGACGCGTTCCTGCCGGCGTCGGGCGTAGCGAAGCTGGTCGGTTCAGACGGCGCCCACACTATCGTGCTGGCCGCGAAAGCGGGGCACAACGAGGAGCCGCACAACCACAACGACATCGGCAGCTTTGTGGTTGCCGTCGACGGAATCGTCTATCTGTGCGATCCCGGTTCCGGCTTATACAACGCGGCCTATTTCAGCCCGCAACGCTACGACAACATCTTCGCGAACTCGTACGGGCACAGCGTCCCGCGGATTGGCGGAAAACTTCAACTGCCCGGCAAAGAACATTGTGGCGTTATGGAAAAGACCGGCGAGAAATCGGTCGCCCTCACATTCGAAAAAGCTTACGGCATCCCGTCGCTCGCCCAGGCCCGCCGCTGCTTTGAATTAAATAACGGCGAGGTGGTGCTCCAAGATGCTTTCGTGTTTGAAGGCGAACTTTTGGAAGTCGAGGAAGCCTTTATGACGTGGCATGACGTCGAAACCAACGGCAACACTGCCCGCATCACCACCGGCAAGGGCACGCTCGAAATCCGCGCCGAATACGGCACATTCGCCACCGAAAAGCTCGACGAAGCCTGCAGGGCCAACAAGAAAACCGGCACCCTCACCCGCATCAGCATCAGC
>JAPLKX010000628.1 GCA_026387845.1 Candidatus Hydrogenedentota bacterium
AATGCCGAACAGGATGATGGCGGGCACGCCGGCCTGCTCGATCCCGCGTGCTTCCTCGGCCAGCGTGTCCGGCGAGAACTGGTACTGCCCGGGCATCGAGGCTATTTCGTTTTTGATACGCGCGCCGTGCCTGACAAACAGCGGCATGATCAGGCTGTCGGGGCTGAGGTGTGTCTCGCGCACCATCCGGCGCAGGGTGGCGTTGCTTCTCAGTCGGCGCAGGCGCGTGATGGGAAACGTCATGCTGGCTCCTCTTGATTATCCGGTTTCTTCTATACCAAACAGGCGCTTGACAAGGTGAATGACGGTGCCGGGGTCGTGGTGGCCGATTTCATGTTTGATGTGCGTCATGGGCCGCTGGAGAATCGAATTGACAATACGCTGGGTGAGATAAGCGATTTCCTGACGTTGCCGCGGCGTAAGGTCGCCCAGCATCGCCAGCGTTTTCTGCAACTCCCGCTCGCGAATCGCGTGCAATTCCTCCGACATCGAGACAATGGCCGGTTCCACCGCGAGCCCACCCAACCACCGCATGAATTTGTCCGTTTCCCGTTCGACCACCGCCAGGCACTGATCCATTTCGCGCCGCCGCGCCTCAATATTCTCGTTGACGACCTTCTCCAGATCGTCGATGTCGTAGATGTAGACGTTGTCGAGTTGGCCGGCGGCCGGATCGACGTCCCGCGGCACCGCGATGTCAATGACAAACATGGGCGCGTGGTTTCGGCGGGGCATGGCGTGCTGAAAATCTTCCGGGTGCAGCACGAACCGGGGCGCGGCCGTGGTGCTGATGACGATGTCGGCGCGGTGCAGGTGGTCGCCCAGGGATTCAAACGGCACCGATTCCCCGCTGAACGAGGTGGCGAGGGCTTCGGCCCGGTCGGGATGGCGGTTGGCAATCAGCACGTTCTTTACGCCGCGGCCCACAAGGCTGCGCAGCGTCAGTTCCGCCACGTCGCCTGATCCGACTACCATCACGGTCTTGCCGCTGAGGTCCATGAAAATCGAGGCGGCTAGGTCCACCGCCACCGAACTGATCGAGACTTTGCCCGCACCGATGCTGGTGCTCGACCGGACCAGCTTGGCCACGGAAAACGCCTGCTGAAACAGGGCGTGGAGCACCTTGTCGGTGGTTTGAGCGGCCTGGGCAAGCAGGTAGGCTTCGTGGACCTGGCCGAGGATCTGGGCTTCGCCCACCACCAGGCTGTCCAGGCTCGACGCCACACGGAACAGGTGGCCGGCGGTTTCCCGGCCGTGGTATTCGTAGGTATGGGCGGCGAACTCGGCCTCGGGCACCTTGTGCCATTCGCTGAGGAAAGATCTCAATTGGCGGGCGAGTTCAGGGCCCTCCATCGGGTGATGGATGTAGATTTCGACTCGATTGCACGTATTGAGGAGGATGGCGCCGCCGCCTTGGAACAGGGTGTTCAAATCGATCAGCGCCTGCGGGAGCGAATCGCGGGGAAAACTGAGTTTTTCCCGCATCTCGACCGGGCAGGTATGATGGCTGATACCGACGACCACCAGGCTCATGCGCCCGCCTCCCAGAAGTTGTAATCGCGCAGATGCATGAAGTCTAAAGCAAAATACGCCAGCAGCAACACAATGAATCCCACCAGCATCAGGTAGGACAGTTTGGGGCCGCGCAGCCCGCCCTGCCGGCGCAGGTGGAACAGAACGCCGTAAAACACCACCATCACACACGAGAGAATTACTTTCGGCGAGAGCCACCATTGGGCTTCGAGCAGTTGGTGGTCCAGCCACGCCCAAACAAAACCGAGTGCCAGCGTCGCCACGAATATCGGGTAGCCGTAGACCACCAGCCGCCACAGGGTCCGGTCGAGTTGTTCGAGCGAGGGCAGGCGTTGGAACAGCCCGGTGGTTTGGCGCCGTTTGAGCCGGTTTGCCTGGAACAGGTACGCGCCGCTCGTCATGCTGGCGAGGAAAAACAATGCGTACGCCAGAAATACCAGGCCGACGTGAAGCGTCAGGGGCAACCCCCGCAACTCCCTGGGCGCCGCATGGAGGGCGTCATGCGCCACCGCGGCGTTGGCCAGGCAGGCCGCGACAGGCCGGCGGGCGTAGCGGGTGTAGACCAGCGAGCTGCATCCGCCCATGCTGCCGCCTGTGCAGACCAGCGGCGCCCCAGGCGGCACGGCGAAGTGCTTGTACACGCCGTCTAC
>JAPLKX010000732.1 GCA_026387845.1 Candidatus Hydrogenedentota bacterium
AGGCCCGCCGAAGCCAGTTCCGCTTCGATGTGCTTCCTTAACCCGGCCAGCGCTTCCGAACCCGACGGGCGAGGGCCGAAACCCACCACCCGGCGCAACTCCTCGTACGCCCTGCGGCCGTCGAACGGCGACCTACCCGCCAGACCCGCATCCCCGCGCGCTTTGGCTGCTACACCGCCGCCCACCAGCCCCTGCAACAGCCGGTTCGGGCCGAGAAAGCCTGCCAGCAGCAACACAAATACAAGCAGACAGCCCACGCATATACTGACGGGCCGCCAAGCCGACGATTTCATTTTGTGCCCTCCTGACACATCCTACCATGCCGCGCTTCTTGCGGCACAGAGGCAAACAACTCGACGAAGCCGCATCGGCCATGCTAAAACTTGACAAGGCTGCCGCGCCCAACGTACGTTATCCGTTTCTGGATTGTGCACCAAAGGAGACAAACTCATGTACAGGCCCGAGATCAAGGTCGTCGATTGCACCCTGCGCGACGGCGGCCTCATGAACGAGTGGCGTTTTGAAAAGCAGATGGTGAAGGACACGTTCCACGCGCTCGCCCAGGCGGGAATCGACTACGTCGAGATGGGTTACCGGGCCGACAAGAAACAGTTCAGCCCAAAGGATTTTGGCGCCTGGCGGTTTTGCGACGAGGCCGACCTCCGGGAAGTCGCCTATGAATGCCCCACCAAGATCTCCATCATGTGCGATGTCGGCCGTACCGACTACGACGCGTTCCTGCCGGCGTCCGAGTCCATTGTGAAGATGGTCCGCGTCGCCACCTATGTGAAAGAGATCGACAAAGCCATCCACCTCGCCAAACACGTCAAGAGCATGGGCTACGAGGTCAGCGTAAACATCATGGCCGTCTCGCATGCCCTTGAACCCGACCTCGATGAGGCCCTCGACGAGTTGGCCGCAACCGATTTCGACGTCGTTTACATCGTCGACAGTTTTGGCTACTTCTATTCCGAGCAGGTCCATTATCTGGCAGAAAAATACCTGTCTCGCCTCCAGGGCAAGCAGGTCGGCATTCACTGCCACAACAACCAGCAACTCGCGTTCGCCAACACCATCGAAGGCATCATTAAGGGCGTCAACTACCTCGACGGAACGATTTACGGAATCGGCCGCGCCGCCGGCAACTGTCCGCTCGAACTCCTGATCGGTTTTCTCAAAAACCCGAAGTTCGACGTCCGGCCTGTCCTGCTGTTGATCGAGAAATACTTCCTCAAACTCATCAAAGAGTTGCGGTGGGGCTATGAAATCCCCTACGCCATCACAGGCATCCTCAACAAACACCCACGCGCCGCCATGGCCTTTATGAAGGGCGTACACGGAAACACGTTCAGCGAGTTTTTCGACGAACTGTCCAACGTCGACGACGTCTAGCGACACCCTGCCTAAGTCCAGGGGTCCACAACGTCCACTGTGTCCACCCAGTCCACAATGTCCACGGGTTAGCCGCCGGCGCCCATCCGCTTGTCCAGCCGGTACACGAACGCCAGCACCTCGGCCACGGCCCGGTACAACTCCTCCGGAATCGGAGAGTCCAGTTTCACTTTCGCCAGCACCGCCACCATCTGCGCGTCTTCGTGCACATGCACGCCGTTCTCCCGCGCGACCTCGATGATTCTGTCGGCAAGCAGACCCGCGCCTTTTGCCACGACACGCGGCGCGGCGTCCTTCTGGACATTGTAACGGAGTGCCACGGCGTGCCGGCGTTTTTCTTTTTTGCCCTCGGTCATAGCGCCTAGGCCTCCACGTCCAGCCCCGAGTACGGCCGCAGGAAGTCCGCGAGCGCGCGCAGCCGGTCCCCATCCCACAGGACCGCATGTACGGCCGCAGTCGCGTAGCCCGCCTGCTTCAGCACGGTCGGGATCATCGTCTCCCGGTCCGGCTGGATCGCCTCGGCGCTCTGGTTGTCGATGAGCCCGGTGCGGAAGGGGTAGCGGCCGGTCAGGGCCACGGCGCGCGACGGCCCGCAGAGCGGCATCGCGTAGCCGTGCTCGAACCGCGTGCCGGACTT
>JAPLKX010000581.1 GCA_026387845.1 Candidatus Hydrogenedentota bacterium
GCTGTTGCAGCTTTGAATGAAGCCGGAGGGCGGGTTGAGCACTTGGGGGAGTTTATCCAGCGGGGCGTATTGGGTCCATAGGGTTTCGGAGGTGTTTCCGGGCAGGTACTGTTCCCAGTCATAGGCTTCGTTGCGCAACGGCAGCAGGGCGTTGAACAGGTAGTAGATGTTGCCTTTCTCGTCGGCGTAGACGCAATTGAACGAGCCGATCGAACCCATCCGCATCGCCGCCTGCCATTCCTCGAGGTTGGTGGATTTGCCCATCCGGTACCATTGCTCGACCTGGCGGATGTCGCCCTGGCTCGAGTACCGGATTGAATAGGTGCCGTGCGGCTGGCGAACCGTGGGACCGTAAACCGACCACAGGGCCTCGCGCTTGACTGTCCACCGGATTGGGCCCCAGATTTTGACGGTGATCGGGACTTTTCGCACTTCGAGATCGCGCCACTGGCCGTCGAACTTGTACTGGTTGGGGTTGTCGGGGTTGATATCGAGTACGTAGATGTCGGCGAGGTCGGCGTTGTTGACGGTATGGGCCCAGCCCAGATGCCGGTTGTGCCCCACGAGGATCACGGGGGCGCCGGGGAATGTCCCGCCGACAATATCCAGGCCTTGTTCGCTGTGGAGGTGGGCTTCGTACCAGGCGACGACGCCCTCCCAGGGCTGGTGCGAGTTGATGTTGAGAAACGTCTGGCCGTCCGACGACCGCAGCGGCGAGACCGCAAACGCATTCGAGCCGATCGGCAGGCCGTTCGTCAGAACGGACGCCGTGCTCGTGTTTTTCTCCGAGACAGGCCTGCGCCGCTCCTCGCCGAACAGTTCCTTCACCTTGCTGTCCAGTCCGAAGAACATCGGGGCTTTGAGAACAAATCCCGCCACAACGTCCTGCCCGGTGAACGGCAACAGGCCTCGGCCGTCCTTCTCTTTTGGGTGCAGTGCGGCGTAATGGTTGAGGCCGGCCGCGTACGCATCGCATAAAGCACGAGCCTCCGGGCTCAGATCGGTTTGATATTTCTCAGCGACGATTTCGCGGACGCGCAGCAGCCCTACGGCAAAGTCCTGCGGGGCGAGATCCTTGCCTTTCACGGCGGCCATTTTGCCGCGGGCGCCGCGGAGCGCCTCGATGATGGTGGCGTAATCGTCTTCGGCATGGGCATACGCAAGGCCGTAGGCGCAGTCGGCGTCGGTTTTGCCAAAGATATGGGGGACGCCCCACGTGTCCCGCAGGATTCGGACATCGTAGGTTCCGGGAGGCGGGATCAGCGTGTCGCGAGTTGCGCAGGAAGCGGTCCATACGGCCGCAACCACCAGCACCGAGGCGACCACGACGCCCATTACGATCTTCTTGAACATCCCGCAGCCCTCCCAAAAAAACTCTTTAAACTAAAGACGCCCAGGCACCGCGAGTATTCCGATACCACCGGAGAAAGTCAAGGAAGAGAGACTGGAGACGCAGGCCCGCGGCGAGGATTTCGGGGCGCGGGGTGTGTTCCGGCGGGATGGGAAGGAGCGGCCGCTTGCGGCGCGTTAACCTCGGGGCCGGTAGAGTTTGGCTCGCCCATCTGAAACGTGCCCGCGGGAATCGGCATCATCCGAATCCCGACCGAATTCACCCACGCCTCCTCCGCTCCCGCCATAAAAGCCGTCGATATAAGCCCTGCTATGAAAATGACCCTCTTGTATCTGTCCACTTTGTCCACACCGTCCACCATGTCCACAATGTCCACTCTATTTCCCCGTAAACCGCGGTTCGCGCCGCTCGACAAACGAGGCCACACCTTCTGCGGCGTCTTGCATCCCCGCCAGCCGCTTCTGCGTTTCACCGAACCCGGAGATCGTGGCGGCCTCGCCTTGCTCGATATACGTCCTGCTCGACGCCTTCGTCGCCTGCACGGCCAGTGGCGCGAGTTTGGCGATTTCTTCGGCGATCTCGATTGCGCGCTCGACCTGCCGGCCCGGCTCGACCACCTCCTGCACCAGCCCGATCCGGTACGCTTCGTGCGCGTCGAATTCGTCCGCCCGCAGCAGGTGGTACATCGCGTTGCCCCACCCGCACCGCTGTACGAACCGGAACGTCGCCCCCGCCGCCGCCATGATGCAGCGTTTCGGTTCGAGCTGCGAGAACCTGCAGTCCGACGCCGCCACCACGATGTCGCACGCCAGCATCAGTTCCACGCCCGCGGTGTACGTAATGCCCTGCACGGCGCACACCA
>JAPLKX010000377.1 GCA_026387845.1 Candidatus Hydrogenedentota bacterium
GCACGCATTCTCTTCCAGCCAGCGCATCAGGCCCGTCGAATACGTCAGGCGAAGCGTCTCTTTTATCCCCGGCGCGATCCCGTTTCCCGCGACCACGTGTACGCTGCCGCCGGACTCGAGCAGCACCACACAACGCACCGCGTCGAAAATGTCCGTCCCCGAATCCACGAGGCTCTGGCTGAGCCGCCGCGGATCCTCGAGCGGGCCCGACGTTCGGCTGACCCATCTCAGCGCCATCTGGTGCTGCCCTACCGCCGACATCTTCAACATCTCCTGCGTCATGCCCCGTGCCGGTAACTGAACGTGCGGCGCCGCGTCCACTGCTCCGGCAGGCGGCCGCGACTGCATCACCCCGTCCACCGCGTTCCGCAGCGCCTCGCACGAAAAGGGCTTCACCACATACGCGCGCGCCCCCGCCAGCGTCCAGCCCGCCAGGCTTTCCGAATCGCTGCGGCCGGACAACATGACCGCCGGGATCTGCGGGAACGACTCAAACACCCGCGACAGCGCCTGGTGGCCCAGATGAGGGGCATCGTCTATCAAGACCGCGTCGACCTTCACCGAGATCAGACGGCGAAGCGCACGATCCACCGACGGTTCCAGAATGATAAAATCCGTTTCCGGCAAAGCCGCGCGAAGCGACTCACAAATCGCCCGCTCTTCCGCTATTACCAGTAAGACGTTCATCCCGCGTCATGACCCCATTTCGCCCGGGGCGTTGCTCAATGAAATCCCGCTGCTCATCAACGGCAACGTTACCGTAAACGACGTACCCGCGCCCGGTGCGCTCTGAACGTCGATTTCCCCGCCGTGTTCCATCACTATACCATGAACCACCGACAATCCCAACCCGCACCCTTCTATCTTCGTCGTAAAGAATGGCGTGAAAAGCTGATCCATGTGTTCCGCCGGAATGCCGCACCCCGTATCCGTTACCGCAACCCGGACGCATTCCGTTTCCAGAAATGGCGCTATCCCGCGGTGCCGAAGATGGATTCTATCGTAATAGGCCCGGACAGTCAACTCTCCACCATTTGTCTCCTTAAGTGCGTCAAGTGCGTTTAAGAACAAATTCAAGAAAACCTGGTGGAGCTGCTGCTCGTCCCCGTATACCGCGATTTCACGTGACGGAAACTCCGTCCTCACCTCGACCCGTTCTTTGCGAAGGTGGCTGTCAATCAGCATCAGCACCTGCTCGACGATCTTCCGAAGGTCGTGTGGGGCAAAGCATACGGGCCTCGGCCTGGCAAAATCGAGCAGCCGGCTCACGATCATGTCGATGCGCTCGACCTCGTGCGGCACGACCTCGGCGAACGTTTTTCGGAAATCGGCGTCGTCAAACCGCCCCAGCAGGAGTTGCGTAAAGGTTTTTATTGAAACCAGCGGGTTTTTCACTTCGTGCGCCATACCCGCGGCAAGCGTTCCAATCGACGAGAGCCGGTCCGCCCGCTGAACGTTTTGCTCCAGCCGTTTCAACTGCGTCAGGTCGTTGATCATGGCCAGCGCGCCGGAGTTCACCCCGCCCGCCATCTCCAGGCACGACGACGAGATCACGACCGGCACTTTCTCCTGTGCCGGCCCGGTGATGGTCGTTTCAAAGTCGCCCACGCCCCGCCCGTCCAGCAGCGTCTGCCTAAGTACGGCCGCCACCTCGGCCTTCAGTTTATCCAGGTGCTGGCCCACCTCGACCTCGCCCAGCATTTGAGTCGCCGCCGCGTTGATGGTCGTGATCCGCCCCTCGTCGTCCACCGCCACCACCCCGCCGCGCATGCTGCTTAAGATCCGTTCCAGGTGCAGGTTCACCTGTTCGAGCTTGAGGTACAGCCGCGCGTTTTCAATGGCCGTTCCAAGCGGGCCCGCTATCGTTGTGCATACCACCAGGTCGTCCGCCGAATAGATGTCACCCGACGTTTTCTCCGCCAGCGCCAGGATCCCGACCACTTTCGAGCTGGCGCGCAGCGGCAGGCAAAGATAGGCGTCAAGTTCCGCGAGGTGCTGGGCGATTTTCAGCCGGTGGTCCGTGGGACGTTCGTGCAGCAGCTTCTTTAACAACAGCGGGTCCGGATGCGTGCGCATGTACTGGAGCAGCGCCGCCTGGCCGTGTGTCTCCGTCGGCTCGTCCTCAGGGAAGCTCGAATACACCATCGAGATTTTCGACGGGTCGGCCTCGTCCACCTCCCAGACCCGCACCTGCGCCGCACCTATCGTCGCCCTGATGTCCCGCGCAACCATATCGAGCAACTGGTGGAGCGGCATGAACTGTGCCGCGTGTTGCGTAATTTTCGCGCAAAGCGCGTTGACGTCGTACCGCCGCTTCAGGATCGTCCGGTCGGCCAGGAGTTGAAGGCGCTCCTTCAGCGGCTGCAGCACCAGCGCGATTACGAGCGCCGCCAGAAGCGTCGTCACCAGGATGCGCGGGCTGCTGAACAGCCAGTGAACCAGCGAGATCGTGCCGAGGAACGTCGCGAAAACGAACGTCGTCACTGCCGCATAGATCGTTGTCCGCGACACCAAGACCCAGATGTCCAGCAGGTGATACCGGATCATCGCGTACGCCACAACGCTCATCAGCAACAGCGTAAAGATCGGGCCGTAAGCCTCGAGGTTCTTTATCTGAAACACCGGCGCCAGAACGTTGGTCAGGATCGAGCAGGACATGCAAAGGAAAATGCCCAGCAGCATGTGCTCGATCTGCCTGCGCTCGATGCCCCGGGCCTGACGCTGCTTGCGGTACAGGTTCAACGATGAAAAAAGCAGCGACACCACCACCATCACCGAAAAAAAGGTAAACACCGGCCCGTACACGGGTTCCGGCGGCGCGGTCGGGGAAACAGACACGCTCCGCAGGTAATACGGCGTGAACGATCCGGCGATGTTGGCCGCCGCCGTGCCATAAAAAGCCAACCCCAGCCAGCGGTAACCCTCGAACTTCTGATGGGGAAAAATCGACGCAAAATGGTATACGGTCGCCGGGAAGAAACTGGCGACAATGAACGTCAGCCGGATCCATAAAACGGCGCTGGCCTCGGTTCTGCAGTGGATGATAACCGCCACGCCCAACGCCCACAGCACACTGCTTCCCGCCAAGACCGCAAACAGGCGGTGGGTCGGTTTCATGGGGTTGCGAATCAACACCACCACGACCAAGGTAGCGCTGAAGCAAGCACCCAGCGTGAGCAGAGCCGTCTCCAACATTAAATCCACAATCGCTTACCTCTCGGCCTGCAGTGGCTCAGTCATCTCCTTGTTCGAGCCGCCTGGCAATGCGCATTGGCGACGACGCCTCTTTCCTCTTCCCTCAACAGCGGTGAACAGGCGCGGCCCCGGGCCGCTACGCCGATCTTCTGAGCACACACGCCGCGTAGGTGCCTCCAAAGCTGATCGCCAGCACCAACGCGGTTCGAACGTCATTCAACCGCGCACGCTGAGGGACATAATCCAGGTCGCACTCCGGGTCAGGCGACTCCAGGTTGATTGTCGGGGGCACGACTCCCTTGTTGAGCGGCAAAAGTGCGGATGCTACCCCCAGCAAGCCGCCCGCCGCGTACGCCTGGCCGGTCATCGATTTTACCGCCGTTATGGGCACCCGGTATGCGTGATCGCCCAACGCCCGTTTCATGGCGTTGGTTTCACAACGGTCGTACATCTCCAGCGATACCCCGTGTGATTGGATATGATCAAGGTCCTCGGGCTGCATACCCGCGTCCCGAAGCGCCGCCCGGATAGCCCGGGCCAGCGCTTTCCCTTCTTGATCCAGGATCAGGGGGCTGGCCGCATCGGACGCCGCTCCACTCCCCGCCAATTCAGCCAGAATGCGCGCCCCACGCGATTGCGCCCGATCCTTCCGCTCCAACACCAGCGCCACCGCACCCTCGCTCAGCACGATCCCGTCGCGTTGGCGGTCGTAGGGGCGCATCGCCTTCTCCGGCTCGTCATTGCGCTTCGACAAGATTCCCAGCGAGCACGCCCCGGCGAACGCCATGTCAAAAAGCGGCGCCTCCGTAGCCCCCAGCACCGCCGCGTCGGCATGGCCACGACGAATTTGGTTCACGCCCCAGGCAAGCACGTCAAGGCCCGTCGCACACCCGCTGGCTATCGTAATGGCCGGGCCGCTGAATCCCAAATCAATCGTGACGTGAACCGTCGCGGAGTGGCCGGAAAACGCCGAACTCGCAAACCGGCTTATCTTTTTGTAGCCGCGGCTCCTGTAGGCTTCGACCGATGTGGCGTAGAGTTCATCCGGGTTGCCAATACTCGTACCTATCGCCACCGCCACCCGGTCACCCGCGTACCCCGCCTTTGAAAGCTCCGAGTCTTCCACCGCCAACTTCGCCGCCGCCACCGCCTGATGGACATATCGCTGCCAATTCTGGACTACGCTCTTCCGCATGAAGTCTTCCGGATTGAAGTCCCAGAGCTGCCCCGCGATCTGGCAGGGCAGATCGCTGGCATCGAACCGGTCCAGCCGCCGGATGCCCGAGCGGCCATGTTCGATGGCATCCCAAAACGCCTGACGCCCCAATCCGTTGCACGCCAGAACCCCAAGCCCTGTTATGACAATCGGTTGCGTCATCTCGATCAGTTCCCTGCCGCCGCCAATACGGGCATGTACGTCCCACCGGCCACCCGCTGCGCCGGCAACGAGGCCTGACGGTTAAAACGGGCCGCCGCGTCCGCTATCCCCGCGACGTCTCCGGTCACGAACTTGCGAAGCATCAGAGTGGCAAAATCCTGCTCATGATCCTCATACCCCGAGACCCGGCCAACCAGCCCGAGTTCCGGCGTAACCCACGTCGACACCCCCGCGTCCCGAACCTCCCCGCAAAGGTGTTCCAACTCCCGCTGGGCCCGGTGCAGCGGAACCGAACGGCGCGCGTGAAGCAGGGTGCGCCAAGGTTTCAAGGGCAGTTCTGCCGCACCCCGGCTGTCCACCGCCCGCCGGACGTACCCCGGCAGGTCAAGCCGGAAACCGAAATCCTCGCAACGCTCCAACCACTCCGAACCCGGCGACGGTTCCGGAAGCTCGAAAAGGGCCGATCCCGGGCGGACCCGCTCGATCAACCGCAACGTCTCTGCCCGAGTGTGCGAGTCATCCGCCGGCGAAGGATAAATAAAACGGCCAACACTGAATATGCCCGACGCGCCGCTCGATTTCAGCACCTTCTCGCACTGCGAAACCGAAAACCCCCTGCGATAATAGTCTTCCAGGAGCCACTGACTCCCCGTATCAACCCGGTAAGACAACGCCTGGCAACCCGAAGCCTTGTACGTCGCCAGGTTGGCCACCCGCGTCTCACGGATCGACGCCTCCCGCGTATACAATACCGCCAGACCCCGCGATAGCATCTCACGCGCCAGCGACACCGCGTAAGCCTCTGAAAACGCTGGGCCTTCCAGCGCAAACGCGCACACGTTCTGCTGCCGCATCGCCTCAGAAAGCGCCTCGCAAACGCTCCGCGGAGTCCTCGGCCGGCTCAAGCCCGGCTGTCTCTCCCCGTGCGGGCAGGCCGGGCACTGTTGCGAACATACCCGCGTGCAGCACACGCCCAGCAGTTTGAATTTGCCGTCCCCGTCCAGCGCCGGATAAACTTCCGCCGAATAATCGGGAAACGCCACGCTGTTCAGGTCAATCCGTTTCCGCCGCGTCAGCCGAACCCCACCCCCACGCATCACCGCCAGGTTCGGCGTTTCCGTCCAAAGTTCCGGGCGGTCAAGCACATCCGCAAACCGAGGTATCGTCCATTCCGGCTCACCCAGGCAAAGGCAGTCAAAAACCTTCGTCCGCCGGGCAATAAGCTCCCCATATCGCTCTATGAACGGCCCCGCCGCCGCCAACACCACATCGGGCTGCAACGACCGAATACGCTCGCCCAGATCCACCGCGTTGCCGACGTCCCCCGCATCACGCACGCTCACCACCACCAAGTCAACGCCCCCATCACCCGCTACCTCGCGCGCCGCCTCACCCAACAGCTCCCGCCGCAGCATTTCCCGGCGGTGGCGCTGCAAACCTCCCAGCCCGCGCAACCGGAGAAACGCCCCCAGCGCCTTCAACGCCCCCCCCTGCGTGGCTCCAACCATCTGGTCGGCCAGACTCAATGAGGCCCGGCGGAGCTGCGAAGAAAAATACCGTTGAACCGTTTCAAGCGTCCCATAATCAAGAATCAACGGCTGGTGGCCCGCGTCAACCAAACTACCCGCTATTCCCGCCAATAAACTGTCCGGAAGAAGCGTGTTAAACGTGTACGGAAAACGTGGAAATGACACCAAAATACACCGTTTCGACATATAGCGCTCCTTCTTCCGCTTCTGTCTCCACAAGGCCACGTGCTACAATATGTCGCCCCTTGCCCCTCCATTAGCACAACATATCGCGGCGGCAGCTTACCAGATTCACCATATATATGCAAGAAAAAAAGTCAACCCACTAGATATTGTAGATCAGCCCCCAAAACCAAGGTTGGGACGTCCCCCGGCCGCGCTTTCCAGCGCGCGTTGTGGGGGTTTTATGTCGCTTGCGTCCCTTGTACCTTTTTGCCGCCCACCTTTCAAACCGCAATCAGCCCGCTTTCCCTGTCCGCCGGCCTCCTGCTATACTATCCGGGGTTCGAGAAATGAGGCAGCCATGGGAATCCTGCATGTCCGGCCTTCCCGCCGGCAGACGGTCCGCAAGTCCGGTGAAGGCTTTTTCGAGATTTACTCATCTCCCTTGGGCGACCTGCCCGTCGTTCATGTGGCCGGTCCCCGTGATCAGATGGGCTGGCAGTACGGCGCGCTCGTGGGCGATCTGATCCGTCGCAACGCCGATATGACCCTCGGTCTGTTCACCCAGGCCGGCGTTCCCCCCGATCTGGTCCGCCGCATCCTCGATGCCGCCTGGGGGCGCCTCGCGCCTCACGTATCCGACGACGTGCTCGCCGAAATCGCCGCCATACCCGCGGGCGCCCGCAGCGCCGGGTTCAACGTCGCCCCCGAAGATATCCGACGCCTCATTGCCGTCACCAACCTCGATATGTACCGGCGCGACGAACGCCTCCCCGAGTTGCTCAACCCCATGCCCCCTGCCCCGTCCTGCACGTTCTTCGCCGCATGGGGGCCGCGGACACAAGGCGGCAAGCTGCTGGCGTCCCGCAACCTCGACTGGGTTTCCCAGACCGGCATGCATGAAACCAGGCTCGTCACTGCATACCGGCCCGAGGACGGGTTCGGGTTCGTCACGATGGGTTATGCCGGCCTTGCGGGCGCGCTCGCCGGCATGAACGAAAAAGGCATCTGTTTCTCCGAAATCGGCGCGTTCAGCGGCTCAGAAGAACTCGACGGCACGCCCTGGACGCTCACCGCGCGAAAAGTTCTGGAACAAACCGACTCCCTCGAAAGCGCCATTGCCGCCGTCCGCGGCGCAAAACACACCATCGGCTACAACTTCATGACGGCCGACGGCGACCCCGGCGCGTATGGCGCACCCGAATACGCCCCGGGCGCGGCCGCGTTCGAAACCAACTTCACCTGCTGCGAAACGTTCCGCGCCGACGACCCTAAAGAACATGACGCAGCCTGGCGCGACCCTGCCGGCAACGTCCGGCCGTACGGCCTCCCCATGAAGCACGCCGTCATGCGGGCCGACATGGCGTTCAGCCAGTCCGTCAGAGCCCTCCAAGCCACCGACAACGGGCCGGTCGTGCCCGGCAACGACGGCAACCCCTTGACGGCGCCCACCTATGTCGATTGCCACAAGCCCATGTACGACATGTTCAGGGCTTACGAAACCGGCGCCGAATACGTCTATCCCCTCCGCAACACCCGCGTCATCGAAGCCGCCAAACCCCGCCTCATTGGCCGTGAACAAGCCCTCAACATCGCCGCCACCGTCGCACACAACGTCGAGAAACTTGACAAAAACGACTGGAACGTCATGAGCGTTGTCTACGCCCCCACCGACCTCGAGTTCTACGTCGCCTTCGAGTCCCGCGACCACGCCGGCAACTGGAAAAACGCACCCGACTCCGGCTACTGGCAATTCAACCTCGATAAGCTCCTGGGATAACGTGCGAAGTGCGAAGTGCGGAGTGCGGATTGCGGACTTCGTGCACTTCGCACTTCGCACATCG
>JAPLKX010000268.1 GCA_026387845.1 Candidatus Hydrogenedentota bacterium
ACCGGTAGACGTCCTGCCCCGGCCACAGCCGTTCCCGGAACGCCCTGGCCTCGTCGACCCGCTCCTGCCACAACGCCCGGTCGATGGGAGTCTGATGGCGCGTCAGGATGCGGACCGCGATGCCGCCTTGGGCCTGGTAGAACCCGCGGGCTACAAACCGCCCGTGGTCGGTGTAGATGTCCACGACGTCGGATTCCTGGAGGGGCGGAATGGGCTCAAACTCGTTGCGGTACGCCCAGGGATGGCCGCGCAACAGCCGGCGTTCTTCGCGTGGTTTCAATCGCAGGTGTTTCACGGTGCCGCCCCTCGGCGGTTGGCTCCTTTATCAGTTTGCGAAAGTTTCTCGCAGGTGGTAGATTTGAACCAGAAATGTAGTGGACCGGCGCCCGTTGTGCAAGTTTTTGAGGTAATGGGCCTTGGATGTTCCGGGGTGGTTCAACAAACGACTTGATTTAACCGAGCCGTATCTCCGCATATGAACAACATATTTCAAATTCGTGAGATTTCTACCCTTTCGTTTAACGAGCGGGTTCTTCAGGAGGCGGAGGACAAGCGTAACCCGCTTATGGAGCGGCTGAAGTTCCTCGGCATTTTCTCGTCAAACATGGATGAGTTTTTCAAGGTGCGTGTAGCCAGCATCCAGCGGCGGATCGAACTCGGCAAGAAAGGGATGGTGGAACTGCTCGAGGTGGTCGGAGACAAGGCCCGCCACCTCGATGAGAGGTTCCGGCGGGCGTACGACGATGTCGTTGCGTCGCTTGCCCAGGAAAACATCCGAATCCTGACGGACCAGGACGTAGCGGCGGGCAACGGCGAGCTAAAACAGTGGCTTACCGACTATTTCCAATCGAACGTGCTGGCGACACTGGTTCCGATCATGCTCCACAAGAACCAGCCGTTTCCCCAGCTTACCGACGTTTCGCTGTACTTTGGGGTCGTGATGACGTCGCGCGTCCGTGCGCGGGACAAGAAGCCGCGTTACGCCATCCTCGAGATCCCGCCGGAACTGCCGCGGTTCGTCCAGTTGCCGAACGGCAACATCATGTACGTTGACGACCTTATCCGGTATTCGCTCAACCAGATTTTCTATATCTTCAAGTATGAAACCATCGAGGCGCACGAGTTCAAGATCTCGCGGGACGCCGAACTCAACGTCGACGACGATTTCTCCGACAGCTACATCCGCAAGATGGAGCGTGGAGTTCAAAAACGAAAAGGGGGCCGGCCGACGCGGCTCGTTTACGACGCCCAAATGCCGCCGGAACTTCTGCAGTTCCTGAGCAAAGAGCTCAACATCACCAAGCGAGACACCCTGATCGGCGGCGGCCGCTACCATAACATGAAAGATCTGATGCGGTTTCCAAACAGCAGGCCCGACCTCGCGTTTGAGAAGATGGCGCCGGCCCGCCACCCGATCCTGGACGGGGACGCGGTTGGCGCGCCGATGCTGGACGTTATCAAGCGGCGCGACGTGCTCGTCACGTATCCGTACCAGTCGTTCGACCACGTGGTGCGGTTGTTGCGCGAGGCCGCCATCGATCCCAAGGTAAGAAGCATCAAGATGACGCTGTACAGGGCGGCCCGCAGCAGTCAGATCGTGAATGCCCTGTTCAACGCGGCGCGGAACGGCAAGAAGGTGGTCCTGTCGGTCGAACTGCAGGCGCGGTTTGACGAGATGCAGAACATCGAGATTTCCGAGAAGCTTCAGGAGGTGGGTGCGACGGTAGTTTATGGCGTGCCGCCGATGAAGGTTCATGGGAAACTGATGTTGATCGAGCGGGACGGTTTCTCAGTGGCGGGTTTGTCCACGGGCAACTTCAATGAGGTCACGGGCCGCCAGTACGTTGACAGCGCGCTGCTCACCGCCGACCCCCGGCTCACCGAGGAAGTGGGCGTGATATTTGAATTCCTGGAAAACGCGGCGAAAATGAGGATGCTGTCCTCGCCCAAGTTTAAACACCTGCTGGTGTCGCCGTTCAACGCGCGCAAAATGGTTAACCGGCTGCTCGATCGCGAAGCCAAGAAAGGGGCCGGCGGCTACGTGTTCCTCAAGGTCAACCACCTTACCGACCCAAAGATCATCGCGAAAATCCGGGCCGTGGCCGACGCGGGCGTGAAAATGGATCTGGTGGTCAGGACGAATTACGCGATGCTGCCCCATAAAAACATCCGAGCCATCTCGATCCTGGACCGGTATCTCGAACATCAGCGGGTGTTGATGTTTGGCACCGGGCCGGACCGGTGCGTGTATTTCAGTTCATGCGATCTAATGGAACGCAACCTGGACTGGCGCATCGAGGTGGGTTTTCCAATTCTGGACGCTGAGATTCAGCAGCAGGTGGCCGACATGATGGCGTTTCAGGTGGGGGACACGTGCAAGGCCAGAATTCTCGATGAGACTCAGTCCAACCATTATGCCGGCGACGGGACCGGTGCGTGCCGGGCCCAATACGATACATACGATTTCTTGACTCGCGCGCCCGGCATCGGTTAAAAGATTCTAACGGCGCAGGCGGCGCCTGGTGTCGTCGTCGCCGGCGGCGGATGGAGACATTGGGCTGGGGGAGCGCCAGTTGGACTGCTCGTTTTGCCACGCACGCGATTCCGTCGACGGTTGTGTGGAGTGCCATGTTCCGTTGTGTGACGGCTGCGGCCGGAAATGCGACGGCTGCGGAAAAGTTGCCTGCCCGAAGCACATCCACGTGACCACGCACAACCGGCAGCTTTGCGTGAAGTGCCTCGGGAAGCGGAACACGCAGTTCGAGGCGGTGATCGCGGAGATGCAGAAGTACTCGCGCGAGATCACCGAGCACGGCAGCGGCGAGTTCGACCACCTCTACTCCCAGCTCAACAAGGTCCTCGACCAGATCCGCGCATGGGACAAGACCCTCCAGCAGGCTTATGACAGCATCGAGGAGCGGGTGGCCACGCGCACCCGGGAGCTCCAGCAGGAGATCCTCGAACGGCAGAGGGCCGAGCGCGAACTCCAGCATGCCAAAGAAGCCGCCGAGGCCGCCAACCGATCCAAGAGCGATTTCCTGGCCAACATGAGCCACGAGATCCGGACGCCCATGAACGGCGTGATTGCGATGGCCGAACTCCTTCTCAATACGGACCTGCAACCGGCCCAGCGGCGGTATGCGGAGGCGATACGCAGTTCAGGGCGGGCCCTGCTTACCATTATCGGCGACATCCTAGACTATTCGAAGATTGAGGCGGGCCGGCTCACAGTCGAGCCGATCCCGTTCGACCTCGAGGTGGCTATCGGCGAGGTGGTCGAGTTGCTGTCGACGCGGGCCGAGGAGAAAGGCCTGGCGCTCATCATGCGGTACGCGTCCAATTCTCCGCGAAGGGTGATAGGCGATGCGGGCCGGATCCGGCAGATCCTCATGAACCTGATCGGCAACGCGATCAAGTTCACGGAAAAGGGCCACGTGCTGGTCAACACCGACTGCCTGGGGATGACGCCGGAAAAATGCGTGCTCCGAATCACCGTTGAAGACACGGGCATCGGCATCCCCGGCGAAAAACTGCCGATTATTTTTCAGCAGTTCGCGCAGGGCGACAGTTCCACGTCGCGGCGGTTTGGCGGCACCGGCCTTGGGCTTGCCATCACGCAGCAGCTTGTGCGCCTGATGGGCGGCCGGATCGGCGTCAAGAGCACGGAAGGGGTGGGATCGAGGTTCCGCGTGACGCTGCCGTTCGGCCGGGACCGGGAAGCGCCGCCGGCGCTCCAGAAGAATGCGGATCTGGCGGGCGTCCGAGCCTGCGTAGTGGACGACAACCGGATCAACCAGCGCGTCCTCTATGAGCAACTTACGGATCTCGGGATGCGGTGCACCGTCGTTTCTTCCACGGAGGCCGCCATCGAGACGTTGCGCGCCGCAAAAACCGCCGGCAACCCCATTCAGATGGCCTTGATCACCCACCGAATCCTCGCGGCCGACCGCGGCGACCTCGCCAAGCAAATAAAAAGCGACGACGCACTCAAAGACACGATTCTGCTGCTCCTGACGAGCGCCGGGCAGCGCGGCGAGGCGGTGAGGATTGCCGACCTCGGGTTTGCGGCCTACCTCAGCGGGCCCATCCGCCAGGGCGAACTGGAGGAGGCTATCGCACGGGTGTGGACGGCCGACCTCAACAAGGAAACCATCGGGCTTGTTACGCGCCATACGGTCGCTGAATCCCGCGAGCCCGACGAGATCAAGCAGGAGGCTAACGGCCATTTTCTCCAGGCGAGCGTACTCGTTGCCGAAGACAACCCGATCAACCAGGAGGTGGCCGTCGAGATCCTGCGGACGCTGGGCTGCTCGGTCGAGGTTGCGGCGAATGGCGAAGAGGCCGTGGCGATGCATGCCACGGGGTCGTACGACCTGATTTTCATGGACTGCCAGATGCCCACGATGGACGGCTACAACGCTACGCGCGAAATAAGGAGGCGGGAAAGCCACGGCGAGCACGTCCCCATCATCGCCATGACGGCGCACGCGCTCAAAGGGGACCGGGAACGGTGCCTCGAGTCCGGGATGGACGACTACATCGCCAAACCCGTCAGCCCGGACATCATCATGAAGACGATGCTACGATGGCTGCACGAGTCGCCGCTGCACCACGATACGCCGGCGCCCGCGCCGCGGCCCGCTGAACCCGAAGACAACGCGCCGGTCCTCAACGTGGATCAGGCCATCCAGGTGTGCGGCGGCCGGGTATCGACGCTGCGGCACATCTCGCAGGTGTTCCTCGACCACATCCCCGGCGAGGTTGAGGAGTTGCGCCGGGCCCTGGCCGATTCGACGCGGGAAAAAGCCCAGCGGATGGCCCACTCGATCAAAGGGGCGGCCGCCTCGCTCGGCGGGACGCGCGCCAGCCAGGCCACGCTCAAGATCGAGATGGCCGTGCGCGAAGACAACCTCGAGTTGGCCAGAACGGCGTTTCCCAACTTCGAGGCCGAACTTAACCGGCTCTGCGATACCCTCCGCACGATCGACTGGGACCTGACCGTCCGCAACAAAATCAACTAGCCGGCGTGTCTGCTCTGAAAATGCCCTCTTTTTACAGATCTCACCCTGATCCGGAAAACGTAGGTCCGAATTCCGATTCGGACTGGACAAGCGCCAGGCAAGTCCCTTTCGGAGATGGGACCTACTTGTCGGCAAGTTTGTTTTGATCTTTTACGGGTGAGGCACAAAGCCTCATGACGAACTGTCCCCGTTTTTCGCGCGTTACTTCAATGAGTACAATTCCTGCCATCTCGTCTTTTCCTCCCTGAGGTACTGGAATCCTCCAGACTCAAGACTCCAGACTCCGGACTGCTTTTCCCACTTGCCGCGGGGGTTCCTTTGTGGTACCTTAATTTCAGAAAAGACCTTGCTGTTGGCGAAGCGGCTCACGGGGAGCCGGCAGGACACTTCGGGCAGGTCGGAAAGGAGGTGGTCCATCGATGGAAAGTCCGGGTAGACCCGGCGCTAGTAGGCAGTGCGTTGCCTGCGGTGCCGCAACTTGCCATCCGGTGGATCTGCTTTTTATGACAAAAACGGATCTGTGGAGGGGTTGCCGGTAGTAGGCAACGCGCGAGTACTAGCATAAATCTGGAATGCCCGGCGGTCTCCGCCGGGCATTCGTTTTGACCTTCCCAAAAGCCCAAATCCCGCCCTCCGATGGAGAAACATTTCTATTGAACTATTTTTAAATTGGGATTACACTTTATTAACCCGTTTGGTGTATACTTTTAGTGGACGTAGGGGAAGTTCATTTAAGGGAGAGGTGCCATGAAAAACTCAGCCGCGATTTCACTTATCGTGGGCGCCGCATGCATGCTGGCAGGCGAGGCATTCGCCGACGCTCAAACCATCGATTTTTCCTGCATTTTAGAACATACGCTTAATAACCTCACAGTGGAGATGCCCGTTCCATGGCATGAAGCTGCCGCTATTGACTGGACGGCACAGGGTGGTGTGGGCATTCCCGACGTGGAAGAGTTTGAACTGCTCAGCCTGATCCTGGCTGATCCGGATGCGCCCAACCACGATGCCATCCACACGGCTTTCGCCACAAACGCCTCCCTGGCCCGAACGGCCATGGGCAGCACGATCGTCGGCCTGACCACATCCCACGTCGATACAGGCCCCAATGCCCGCCAACCCATACCCGGCACTGACCCACAAGAGTACTATGGGGCCGACGGTCTTTTGGGGGCCTACATTACGCTTGGCGAGTGGGATTTTTGCGCGGAAACCATGCAAGCCTGGAAAGACTCGGCATTTGGCACCTACGTAACGGTTCCCACCGGCAGTGAAGGGTACGTGCTCCGTGACGATCTGGGGATGTGCGGCGACGTGGACGGCGACGGCGTGAGCAACTCCAGCGAGTACTGGTCCACTTCTCCGCATTCATGGGCCGGCGCTTTGAACGTGGCCGTGACGGACGCCGGCGCCACCTGGGACGTCTGGGCCTGCGCCGGCCAACCCGGCGAGAATCCCCGCTTCTGGTACAACGAGACGACGCAACGTGTTTATACAATGACGGTAGCGCAGCTAACGTGGGCGGAGGCGGTGGATTTTGAGCTTGCGTGGCCAAACGGAATTCCGATCGCTGTCACGCTCTGCACCATCCGCAACGAGGAGGAAAACGAGTTCGTCGCGGACCTGGCAAACGGCTATGACGCCTGGATCGGCTGTACCGATGCGGGGCGGGATATTGGCCACACCGCGCCCAACCCCGAGGACTGGTATTGGCTGAGCGATGTCACCCAAAGCCCCATGACGTACACCAACTGGAGCTTCAACAACCCCACCGGCGTAGACGGCGCTCAGGATTGCGGCACCATGGACGGCTTCGGCGAGTGGGATGACATGAGCGAATTCAGCGGAAGCCCGCCCGAACCACGCAGGTACCCGGCCGTGTTTGAGTTGACGACCGGGCAGAAGGAGGGAGTGTGATGAGAAAGCTTAGCCTGCTGGTAATTTTGGCTGGTGTTGTTTGTACATTGCCGTCGGCAGTGTTTGCCAATTCCCAGATAATCGACTTTTCCTGCATCATGCTGTACCAACCCGTCTGTTACGACTGTTTCATATTGCACGCAGAAGACGACGACTTTACCCGGCAAGGCGGCTTGGGTATTCTGGACATGGAAGAAATGGAGCTGCTGAGTCTCATCCTGGCCGATCCTGCCGCGCTGCACCACGATGAGATCCACTCCGCCTTCACTACCAATGCGGGGCTCGCCCGGACCTGCATCGGCCCAACTATGCTCACCTTTACTACGCCCACCGCCACTTCCGGGGAGACAGCCAGGCAACCCATCCCCAACACGGACCCTCAGATCTATTATGGGGCGGACGCCACCATGGGAGCTTATATTACGATGGGCGAGTGGGACCTGTACGTGGCAACCTTGGAAGGCTATAAATACTCTCCATTTGGAGCCGGGACGGTCGTTCCTACGAGCGATGAGGGCTATGTGCTGCTGCAAGAATTGTCGACGTGCGGAGACGTGGACGACGACGGCGTGAGCAACTGCTACGAGTATTGGGCGGCTTCGCCGTATTCGTTTGCCGGTGCGATCGATCCCGAAGTGACAGACGCCGCCTGCGCGTGGAATGTGTGGGCATGCTCCGATGCGCCCGCCAGCAATCTTAAATTTGCGTGGAACGCCGCCACGGGGCGCGTCTATCTGATGCCCGGGGCTGAAATGACGTGGGCCGAGGCCACAGGCTTGTCCGTAATTGATTATGCCGGCCGAGTGCCAATTTCGGTGGCGCTTGTCACCATCCGGAACTACGAGGAAAAGTCTTTCGTGGATTCACTGATGGAGGATGGCAGCTATGTCTGGATTGGCTGCACCGATGCCGGAAGAGACATTGGCCACACCGCCCCAAATCCGCAGGACTGGTACTGGCTCAGCGACCCCTCGCAAGGCCAGATGACTTACACCGCCTGGCAGGCAGGGCAACCCAATGGGGTGGATGGCGCCGAAGATTGTGGCGTCATGCGAGGCTCGCTGGATGGCGGTTTTAAGGGTGAAATGCCTGCCATTTGGTATGATGTGAGTGAATTCACCGGCTCGCCGCCCGAACCACGCCTGTATCCGGCCATATTCGAACTGCCGGACCTGTATCCGGACGAAGACAGCAATGGCGCCCCGGACGCCTTCGAAGATAAGGACGGCGACCTGGTACCTGACGGGCCATTCGTAGAGCCCGGCGAGGGCGAAGGCGAGGGGCCCGGCGAGGGTGAAGGGGAAGGGGAGTGCGATGAAGTGCCGTTTGGCTGTTTCCGGAACACGTAATTGTCGCCGATGCGGCCTGCGCATAAAAGCGGAGGGCGCGAGGTGTGTAATCACTGTGGGTGCGGTGAAGCTAACCGAGGGAGGGGAATGCGATGAAAAAGCTTAGCTTACTGGTTGTCCTGGGGGCGGCGATTTGTGCACTGGCGCCGGGAGCGTTTGCCGACGCCCAGGCCATCGATTTTTCCTGCATCTTGCGGTACCACCCTGTCTGTTATGACTGTTTCATAATAGACGCAGAAGACGATGACTTTACCCGGCAAGGCGGCTTGGGTATTCTGGACATGGAAGAAATGGATCTGCTGAGCCTCATCCTGGCCGATCCTGCCGCGCCGCACCACGATGAGATCCACTCCGCCTTCACTACCAATGCGGGGCTCGCCCGGACCTCCATCAGCCCAACTATGCTCACCTTTACTACGCCCACCGCCACTTCCGGGGAGACAGCCAGGCAACCCATCCCCAACACGGACCCTCAGATCTATTATGGGGCGGACGCCACCATGGGAGC
>JAPLKX010000322.1 GCA_026387845.1 Candidatus Hydrogenedentota bacterium
GTCCCCGATTTCGTTCACGTACTCTACAAAGGCCGAATCATCAAGTCCGGCGGAAAAGACCTCGCACTCGAGCTCGAAGAAAAAGGCTACGACTGGCTCAAAAAAGAAGCCAAGGAGCGCACCAAGTGATGGAGGCCCGCCAAGCCAAAGATCGCTACCTCCACGCGCTCGAACGCCGCCATCCCAGTTTACCGGACTGGGCCGAAGCCATCCGCCGTCGCGGCGCCCAGCGTTTTGCCAAAACCGAATGGCCGCATCACCGCCAGGAAGCCTGGCGATTCACCGATTTAACGCCCGTCGTCGAGGGCCAATTCGAACTGGATGGCCCAAGGGTGGACTTGCAGCACGCTGATATCCGCGACTGGGCGCTGGACGAGGCAGACGCCGAACTGGTGTTTGTGGATGGGCACTATGCGCCGGGCCTTTCCCGATATCGGACCGATCCGACCGATCCGACCGATCAGCCCTATACTTTGTCTGCGGCGATTCTAGCCGGAAATCCCGTGCTGCGGAAGCACCTGGACGCCCACGTCGACGCAACCGACGCATTCCTGGCCCTGAACGCCGCATTTCTGGGCGACGGCGCGTTTGTGCACATCCCGAAAGCCACAGATGCCGGCCTGATCCACGTCCTCCACGTCTCGACCGGCAAACAGGCGTCCCATCCCCGCAACCTCGTTGTGCTCGACCGGGCGGGCTCCTGCCGCCTCGTCGAAACCTACGCCGGCATCGGCGCGAACGCCTATCTCACCAACGCCGTCACCGAGGTCGTAATCAGCCCCAATGCACGGCTCGATTACGTCAAGCTCGTTGACGAATCCGACTCCGCCTATCACCTCGGCACGACCCAGGTCATCCAAGCCCGTGCAAGCAGCTTCCACTCAAACACCATCACCCTCGGCGGCCGGATCTCCAGAAGCTCCCTCAACGTCGCCCTCGACGGCGAGGCCGCTGAAAGCCTGCTCCGCGGCCTCTACCTCGCCGACGGCCGGCGCCTGGCCGACAACGCCCTGTTCGTGGACCACGCTCGCCCCGGTTGCCTCAGCCGCGTGGTGTACCGCGGCATTTTGGACGGCTCCGGCCGCGCCGTCTACACCGGCATTGTCACCGTCGAGCGCGGCGCCCAGACAACCGATTCAAACCAGGTCAACAACAACCTCGTCCTGTCCGATTCCGCACAAATCGACACTAAACCCCAGTTGCGCATCCTCGCTGACGACGTGAAATGCACGCACGGCGCTACCGTCGGCCAGCCCAGCCCCGACGCCATCTACTACTTCAAAACCCGCGGCATTGACGAGGCCCTCGCCCGGCGCATGCTCACCTGCGGGTTCGCGGCTGAAATCCTCGCCCATTTACAGGTAAAATCATTGAAAGACCGTCTGACACAGGCGGTCTTTGAAAAGTTCAGCGGAAAACAAGCGGAAGTATGAGCACAAAACCGACAGACGTCGGCGCGGTCGACTCGCCCGCGCCGTCCAGCAAACAGGCTGCCCTCACCGACGCGGAAGTCCAAAAGATTCGCTCCGAGTTCCCCTGCCTCCAGTTGCACCGCCACGGCAAGCGGCTGGTGTACCTCGACAACGCCGCCACTACCCAGAAACCTCGCGCCGTCATCGAGGCGCTCAGCCGCTATTACGAAGGCCAGAACGCCAACGTTCACCGCGGCGTCCATTACCTCAGCGCCCTCGCCACCGAACTCTACGAATCCGCCCGGAAACGCATCAAAGAGTTCCTCGGCGCTCACCTCGTCTGCGAAATCATTTTTACCCGCGGCGCTACCGAAGGAATCAACCTCGTCGCTCAAACCTTCGGCCGCCAGCACGTCGGCCCCGGCGACGAAATACTCGTCTCCGAAATGGAGCACCACAGCAACATCGTCCCATGGCAGATGCTCTGTGAGGAAAAAGGCGCAAACCTCCGCGTCATACCCATCAACGACCGCGGCGAACTCCTCATGGATCAATACGAAGCCATGCTGACCGACCGCACGCGCCTGGTCTCCATAGTGCACGTCTCAAACGCGCTCGGCACCATCAACCCCGTCCGCCAAATCATCCAGATCGCCCACGGCCGCGGGATCCCCGTCCTGGTCGACGGCGCCCAGTCCGCCCCCCACATGGCCATCAACGTCGCCGAACTCGGCTGCGACTTCTTCGTCTGCTCCGGCCACAAAATGATGGGCCCCACCGGCATCGGCGTGCTCTACGGCCGCGCCGAACTGCTCGAATCCATGCCGCCCTGGCACGGCGGCGGCGACATGATTCTCTCCGTCACGTTCGAGAAAACCATCTACAACGGAATTCCCCAAAAGTTCGAAGCCGGCACACCCCACATCGAAGGCGTCATCGGGCTCGGCGAGGCTATCAACTACCTCCAAAACCTCGGCATGCCCCGAATCCAGGCTTACGAAGCCCAGTTGCTCGACCACGGCACGCGCGTGCTCGAGGCCATCGACGGCCTGAAAATCATCGGGACCGCCCGAGAAAAAGCCGGCGTCCTTTCCTTCATCATGGATCACGCGCACCCCCACGATATCGGGCAGTTGCTCGACGAAGAAGGCATCGCCATCCGCGCCGGGCACCATTGCGCCCAGCCGGTCATGCAGCGGTTCCAAATACCCGCTACCGCCCGCGCGTCACTCGCCTTCTACAACACCCGCGAAGAACTCGACCTCCTCGGCGAAGCCATCCTCAAGGTAAAGAAGGTGTTCGGATGAGCGAGGACACAAAAAAAAGAACCCTCTACGAGCAGGTCATACTCGACCACAACAAAAACCCGCGAAACTGCCGCCTCATGCCCAACCCGTCCTGCACGTCCGAAGGGTTCAACCCGCTCTGCGGCGACCAGTTCACCGTTTTCCTGAAAATCGAAGACGACAAAATCGTCGACGTCTCATTCCAAGGCTGCGGATGCGCCATCTCAAAATCTTCCGCGTCCATCATGACGACCGTCCTCAAAGGCAAGACTAAAGCCGAAGCTGAAGCGCTCTTTGCACGGTTTCACGACATGGTCACCTCTGACCCCGGCGAGACCGACCCCCCCGGCGATCTCGGTAAGCTCGAAGTGTTCTGCGGCGTCCGCGAATACCCGGTACGCGTCAAATGCGCCACACTCGCCTGGCACACCATGCTTGCCGCACTCGAAGGCAAAAACAACCCCGTCTCCACCGAATGACCAAACCCAAGTCCCAATGGTCCCGCGGTTGTCTTTCTTGTAATGCGCCCCTCTGGGTGGTACGATCAGTGTAGTTTCTATTTCAGGCGCGGTAACGCGCCTCGTTTTTTAAACACCCAACGCGCAACCGCACATCCGAGGATTTTCCGGTAATGGCCGTAACGAAAAACACTCTCCCAGATCGCGCCGCCATTCTCAACGCCCGCTCCGTCGAGGAAACCGTCCGCCTCATGAAGGCCCGGCTCGCCGGAATCGTTCCCGAAATCGAGATCGCCGCAAAAGGCGAACTCGCGTTCGAAATCAACCAGCTTAAACGCCAGCGCAACGCCGTCATCCTCGGACACAACTACATGGAGCCCGCCCTCTACCACAGCGTGCCCGATTACGTCGGCGACTCGCTCGAGTTGTCCCGCATCAGCGCAAAAACCGAAGCCGACCTCATCGTATTTTGCGGCGTGCAATTCATGGCCGAAACCGCAAAAATACTCAACCCCCAAAAAATGATACTCATCCCCGCTCAAAAAGCCGGGTGCAGCCTCGCCGAAGGAATCAAAGCCGAAGACGTCCGCCGCCTCAAATCCGCCTATCCCGGCGCGCCCGTCGTCTCCTACGTCAACACCTACGCCGACGTCAAAGCCGAGTCCGATTACTGCTGCACGTCCGGAAACGCCGCCGCCGTCGTGCGATACCTGCTCGGAAAAGGCCACAACCGCGTCATTTTCCTACCCGACGAGTACCTCGCCCGCAACACCGCCCACGACCTCGGCCTGCAGTTTGTGTTGCCCGACGAGCCCATCGACCCCGCAAAACCCGCCATTATCGGATGGCGCGCACGTTGTGAAGTACACGAACTCTACAAAACCGAAGACGTCATCAACGCGCGAAAACAGTTCCCCGGCGTCGTCATACTCGCCCATCCCGAATGCCACCCCGACGTCATCGCCCTCGCCGACATGGCCGGCAGCACCAAGCAAATGGTCGAATACGTGAAAAACGTCGACGCACCACGATATCTCCTACTCACTGAATGCAGCATGGGCGACAACCTCGCCGCAGAGTTCCCCCACCGCGAGATGGTCCGCGCGTGCAGCCTCCGCTGCAAACACATGAACCTCATTACCCTACAAGACACACTCGCCTCACTCCAAAACCTCCAATACCAGGTCGAACTCCCCCCCGACATCATCCAACGCGCCCGCCTACCCATCGACCGCATGCTAGAAATAAAGTAGGCGCGGTCGTCTCGCCCGCGCCGTCCAGCCCACACCGCCCCGGAACCACCGTAGCGCCCGCTCTTAGCGGCGTTCTCTCTTCGTCCCTCTCGTCCGTTATGTCCCTTGCGTCCCTTGTCATAGTCCGTCCCACACTTCGCACTTGGCACTT
>JAPLKX010000165.1 GCA_026387845.1 Candidatus Hydrogenedentota bacterium
GCGGGCGCCAAAGGCATTATGCAGGTTATGCCGCCTACCGCACAGTGGCTGGCCAAGGTCGACCCCTCGATTGACGCGGCCTGCATCACGAACCTCGAAAACCCGGACAACTCGTTCCGGCTGGGCATCGGTTACCTGTTGCGGATGGTCGAGCGGTCCAGCGGCAACCTCGTCCACGCCCTGGCCTCATACAACGCCGGACCCGGAAACTGCTCAAAATGGCTCAAAAAGTGGCCCAAAGCCGACCTCGAAACCTTCGTCGAGAACATCCCGTTCGGCGAGACCCGCAACTACGTCAAGACCGTCCTCGGCGCCTACGCCGCATACCATTCGCTGTACCCCGCCGCGGACTGATGCACTCAGTGCTCCGGAGTTTTCGCAAGTGGCACGTACAAGGCGCGGTCGTCTCGCCCGCGCCGTCCAGCACACAAAGCCTGCATCAAAGCCACTGCGCCTGCCCCAAGCCAAAAGCTTAAAAAGCTTCCTCGTTCCGCTGTGTGGTTGACCTCAGCCTTGATCGTTGATCATAGCCAGTGGTTTGGACGGCGCGGGCGAGACGACCGCGCCTACGGCCAACGCCGTTGAGGTAGGCCGAACAAGACTGAGGATCAGTGAGATTGATGCGGGGGTCGTTTGGCGGCGATAGCGGCTATCTGCTATATTGGCTTGGGCTTAGGTCTGTTGAAGGGCTTGGCAGGTTTATTGGCGTTCTTTCTTGCGGGGAAAGAAAACCATGGGTGCAACACATCGCGAACCGAACAAACGCACGAGGACGCGCGCGGGGAACAAGGTAATCCTGCACGACGACAACTGCCGTTACCGCATGTTGTTCGAGAGGATGACGGAAGGGTTTTCGCTGCACGAAATAGTTACCGACCCGGAAGGCAGGCCGATCGACTATACGTTTCTTGAAGTCAACCCGGCATTCGAAATCCTCACCGGCTTGAAGCGCGAGTCGGTGATAGGCCGGCGCGTAACTGAGGTGGTGCCGGGAATCGAGCCGTACTGGATCGAAACGTTCGGCCAAGTGGCGCTGACGGGCGAGCCCGCACGGTTCGAGAATTACGCCGCGCCGTTGGCCCGCTGGTACGAAGTCCTTGCCTACAGTACCGCGCCGCGGCAGTTCGCCGTCGTGTTCCTCGACGTCACCAAACGGCACGAAGCCGAGTCGGCGCTGCGGGAAAGCCAGGCCGACCTCAACCGGGCTCAGGCCGTCGCCCACACCGGCAGTTGGCGGCTTGACGTGTTGCGCAACCAACTGTCCTGGTCCGACGAAACGTACCGGATGTTCGGCATGGCCAAAGGCACGCCGTTGACTTATGAAACCTTCCTGAACACCGTGTATCCGGATGACCGCGACCACATTGATCAGAACTGGAACGCGGCTCTGCGCGGAGAAGAACCCTATGACATCGAGCACCGCATTATGGTTGGCGGAGCCGTCAAGTGGGTTCGGGAGCGGGCCGAACTCGAGTTCGATGCGGAGGGTGCGCTGCTTGGCGGATTTGGGACAGTCCAGGATGTGACCGAGCGCAAGCAGGCGGCGGAGGCATTGCGCGAAGCCAAAGAAAACCTCGAGGTGCGCGTCACGGAACGGATGGCGGAACTCGAACGCGCCAACCTCACTCTCGAGCGCGAGATAACCGAACGCCAGCGGGCGGAACAAGCCGTCCTGGCCGAGCGACAACTATTCTACGACGTCCTCGAGACGCTGCCGGTTTACGTGGTCCTGTTGACGCCCGACTACCGAGTCAGCTTCGCCAATCGGGTATTCCGGGAGCGGTTCGGCGTGTCCGAAAAGCGGTGTTACGAACACCTGTTCGGGCGCTCGGAACCGTGCGAAATCTGCGAAGCCTATGGCGTTCTCCGGACGATGGCGCCCCACGAATGGGAATGGGTCGGGCCGGACCAGCGGACCTACCATGTCTTTGACCTCCCTTTCACCGATACCACGGGGGCGGTTCTCATTCTCGAGATGGGCATTGATATTACCGAACGCAAGAGGTCCGAGGAGGAGGTCCGTCATTACCAGGAACACCTCGAGGAGGAAGTCCGGCTCCGCACGGCCGAAGTGGAAAACAGGAACACGCAACTGGCGGCCGAAGTCATCGAGCGCCAACGTGCCGAGGAGGCGCTGCGGCAGAACGAAGCCGTCTTGAAGCGCTCGAATCAGGACCTCGAGCAGTTTGCCTACGTCGCCTCGCACGACCTGCAGGAGCCGTTGCGCCAGATCAGCGGGTTTGTCCAACTGTTGGGGCGCGATTACGCAATCTTGTTCGATGCAAATGCAACAGAATACTTTACTTTCATTACAGACGGCGCATCGCGGATGCAGTCGCTCATTCAGGGCTTACTCGAATATTCCCGGGTCGGCAGATACGGCACAGATGTTTCACGGGTAAGCCTCGAACAGGCTGTTAAAACAGCCACGAAAAACCTCGCAGCCCGAATCGACGAAACCGGCGCCAAAATCACCCTGGGCCCGTTGCCGTCCGTTGCCGGAAATTCCACCCTGCTCACCCAGGTGTTCCAGAACCTGATCGGCAACAGCCTCAAGTTCTGTTCAGACCGGCCCGTCGAGATCGAGATCGGCTCGCGAAACGACGGCAACAACTGGCTGCTGTGGGTGAAAGACAACGGGATCGGATTCGAACAGGAGTACGCGGAGAAGATCTTCCTGGTGTTTCAGCGCCTGCACGGCCGCGCCGATTATGCCGGCACCGGCATCGGGCTCGCCATCTGCAAGCGGGCCATCGAACAGCACGGCGGCCGTATCTGGGTCGAATCCACCCCCGGCGCCGGCACAACCTTCTACTTCACACTGCCCCAAGGTTGAGCGCTCCTTCCACCGCGGCGGCAGGTATCGGTCGATTACTTAGTGCCCGTATCTTGAGGCGGGGCCTCAAGATACGGGCACTTTGGGTCATCCGTTACAAAGCGTTGTCCCAGATAAATGCGAACATACGGCCCCGGCACGCCGATTCGCCGCTGAATCGCCGCTGGAAGTCCAGCAATGTGCGCGGGTAATCCTCGGCCATTGCACGAAACACTACAGATTGCGGTTGGTTGAGTGAAGTAAATATCCCTATTCGGAGATGGGACCTACTTTTTCGGCAGTTTGTCTTCATCGTTATACGGGGGAGGCAAAGCCTCATGGCAAACAGTCCGCGTTTTTTGGCTTCAACGCCAACCAGAATTAAAGTATAAGCATTGCGTCGCCGTAGGAGTAAAACCGGAACCGCTCGCGGATCGCCAGCCTGTACGCTTCCAAAATGAATTCCGTGCCGGCAAAGGCGCACACCAGGGCCAGCAGGCTGGACCGAGGCAGGTGGAAATTTGTCTGTAGCGCATCGATGGCGCGGAACTGGTATGGCGGGTAGATGAACTTGTCCGTGACGCCTTCGCCGGAGTGATAACGGCCGTCCCAAAACTGGGTCTCGAGCACCCGCGTCACCGTCGTCCCGACCGCCACCACCCGGCCACCGGACGCCCGGGCCCGGCTCAATTTTTCTGCGGTTTCTGCTGAAAATGCGAAATCTTCCGGCTCAACCTGATGTTCCTCGACCATATCTGTCAAGATGGGCCGGAAGGTTCCATAGCCGACGTGCAGCGTCAGAGTTGCCCGGTCCACGCCTCTTGCCTCGAGCGCCCGCAGGGTTTCGTCGGTGAAATGCAGGCCGGCGGTGGGTGCGGCCACGGCGCCGGGCACCCTGGCGTAGACGGTCTGATAGCGGGTCAGGTCGCCGGCGTCTGGGTGGTCGCGCCTGATGTACGGCGGCAGCGGTATCTCGCCCACCTGCTCGAGCACCCGCAACACGTCAACCGAACCCGGTTCGGCCGAGTCGAACACCACACGCCGCTGCCCGCCCGGCAACGGTTCCTCGATTGTCGCTGAGACGCCCCCGCCAAACTCCACCCGCATCCCTTCCGGCACACGCGCCGACGGACGGACCAGCGCCCGCCACTCGCCCGGCGACAGTTCATGCAGCAGGAACACCTCGACCTGACCGCCGGTCGGCTTGCGCCCGCGCAGCCGCGCCCGGATCACCTTGGTGTCGTTCAGCACCAGGCAGTCGCCCCGGTTCAGGTATCCGGGCAGATTCCGGAACACGTCCAGGCGCATCGTCCCCGCGGAACGATCCAATACCAGCAGGCGCGACTCGTCCCGCCGCTCAGCCGGGTGCTGCGCGATAAGTTCCGGCGGGAGTTCATAATCCAGGTCCGAGGTCTTCATCGCTGAAAAATACCATGGAACCAGTGGGAAGTGCGAAGTGCGAAGTGCGGAGTGCGAAGTGCGGAGTGCGGAGTGCGAAGTGCGAAGTTTTAAGAAGCCCTTACTTGCGGGTTTCGGGGTATTTTATGAAGCCGAAGATGAGCCTGGATGTCTGCCTGCCAAGCTTGATGTCTTCAAAACGTTCGATTTTCATGAGGCGATTTTAACACTCAGGACAAAACTTCGCACTGTCAACTTCGCACTGGTCAACTTCGCACTTCGCACTATCAACTTCGCACTTCGCACGATTTGACATCGCCTTTTATGTCTGGTATGATTGCCAAGCTGCCGGGCGTTAAGGTCTGGCTCGGCGGAAAGCCTTAATAAGAGCCGTGAGGCTATGTCCGTGCCTGGAGGCTGATTGGCCGGGCCCAAAAAAAGTTGAATGACAGCGTGAGTTGACACCGCGATCCGCGCGTGATATAATAACTTAATAGGTTGAGAGACTCACCATCCCGCACCCAATCCCGCGGGCGGCGCAACGCCGACGAAGTGAGAGCGGCGTGCGTCTTAGTGTGTCTCTGCCAAACGAGAATTGAAGCGTTTTTCGACTCCAAAACCGGCCGTGAAGACCCCCAATAAACCGGGGGCTGCGGCGGCCGCGAATTGGGGTTGACATGGGTCCGGAAGCGTGTTAAAATAGCCTTTCGGATGGAGCTAGGAGCTCCGTGGGGGTTCCATAACGGACCCCGGCGCCAGCGATGGGTAGGTCAGCCAACGCCGAGGCGATTCGAGCGGCGGGGGTGATTTTCTGTCCCTGGCGGTCAACAGTTGAGAAGATGGTTGGGAGGATTGAACTCCTTTACCAGCGCTCTTTGAAAATTGAATACAGTGTATGTCATGAAACGACTCCTTGTGATGGTTGGAGTCGTGCGGACGTAACCCTCAAAGTTACGCAGCCGCCCGATTCTAAACCCCAATTTACAAGAAGATTCCTTGACAATTATGACAAGGGAATCAAGCTCAAAAACGGTCTCCCCTAACGGGGAGGACGTTGTCGATTTTTTATCGGAGAGTTTGATCCTGGCTCAGAACGAACGCTGGCGGCAGGCTTCATACATGCAAGTCGCGCGATTAAGCCCCCTTCGGGGGGGTATAAAGCGGCGAACGGGTGAGTAACAGGTGGATAATCTGCCTTTTGGTGGGGGATAACGGCTGGAAACGGCCGCTAATACCGCATGTGGTTGCGGGTGCTATGGCATCTGCAAAGAAAGGGGC
>JAPLKX010000028.1 GCA_026387845.1 Candidatus Hydrogenedentota bacterium
GGCTGCGCAAATCGCATCTCTCTGGGTTCCATAGTCCCTCGCAATCCTCCCGATGCGATAACTATAAGTCATAAGGACTTAAATGTCAATAAAATTGATGGGCTACATTAAATCGACAGGCCCAGTTGTGGGGGGTGTCCCCTTTTTGGTGTCCCTTTTTGCCTTTTAGCGCAACGTGCAGGCGAGACGCCCGCACCACAATTTGGCTATCGCTCTACTGGCGTAAGGGTTTCAAAAACCATTGACACGTTTAGCAAGGGACAGTTGGCCATGAGGCCTTGCCTCCCCCAACGATGAGAACAAACTACCCCAAAAAGTAGATCCCATCTCCGAATGGGACGGGCATGGTGTCCAGTCCGAATCGGAATTCGGACCTACGCCGTCTACATCAGTTGGGTGTGCTAAGAAGAACTGAATTTTCAGAGGAGTCGTATCGGTTTTGCCGCCGATTGCCTGGGCGGACGGGGAGCGGGTATAGTTGCGGGTGAAATGATATTGCCGGCGCTTAGAAATCTGGATGCAGCACCCGTCGAAGAAAACGGGGAGACGTTTATTTGCCTGAGCGACCCGGAGGGCTATGTGGATGGGCAGGTTTCGCTAAGCGGGCCGGCTTTTTTCGTTGCGGCTTGCCTGGACGGAACGACTTCGATGGATGACATCCGCACGGCGTTTGCCAAGCAGTTTGGGGCTCAAATATCCGAGGAAACGGTCCACAAAGTAGTTGATTTCCTGGACAAGTCGGGCTTTCTTCAGACAGAGACTTTCTTTGAACTGAGGGCTGAGGCGCGGCGGGCATTTGCCGCAGTGGATACACGGCCGGCGTGGCTTGCGGGGAAATCGTATCCGGGCGAGCCGGGCGAGTTGCGGGAGTTCTTGGGGCATTTACTGCATACGCCGCACCAGGCACAGGGGCATAAGCAGTCTGGGTCCGTACGTTTTCTGCTAGCGCCACACATTGACTATGGTCGTGGTGCGGCGGCGTATGCGGCGGCGTACACACACACCGCGGGGGCGCGGCCGCGGCTCGTATTCGTGTTTGGGGTGGCGCACGCGGGGGCCGAGGCGCCGTTTGTGTTGACGCGGAAACATTTTGCGACTCCGTTTGGAACGGTTCAGACGGAGGTGGACGTGGTGGGGCGGCTGGCGGAGGTTTGCCCTTGGGACCCATTTGAGTCGGAAATGGCGCATAGAACGGAACATTCCATCGAATTCCAGGCTGTTTTGCTGGCTCACCTTTTGGGAAACCGGCTGGATGAGGCGCGTATTGTTCCCATCTTGTGCGGCCCGCTTAGAGCGGAGACGCCGCCGGCTGACCCGGCCCACGTGGCGGGTGTAGCGGACTTTTTGGCGGCCTGCCGGGAGGAAGCGCGTGGCGGGGACGTGCTGGTGGTTGCGGGGGCGGACCTGGCGCATGTCGGGCGGCGGTTTGGAGACGACCTGGACGTGGACGAAGGTGTCGTACGGGCGGTCGAGGCACGGGATAGGGAGGATCTGGCATTCGCCCTCAAGGGAGACGCGCTGGGCTTCTATCAGTCAGTAATGAGGGACGGGAACGCCCGGAAGGTGTGCGGGGTTTCCTGCATTTACGCGGCACTGTCAACGGTTGATGGTACGGCAGGTGGCGGGAAGTTGCTTCACTACGGGTACGCGGAAGACCCCGTTGGCGGAATAGTTTCGTTTGCCGGGGCGGCGTTTCCCAGGAAGCCCGGCGCAGAGAACTGATAGGACTGATCGGACCGATCGGACGGATCGGACGGATTGAAGAAAGGCGGGACACCCCCTACAACTGCCTGGGGGCGTCCCGACGGGTTATAGAAGCTTGTCTTTAACGGAGCCGGCGACTCTTGTGGGGATTCCGAGGTGTAGGGAAGTGGCCACGAGTTCCTGGAGGATGTCGCCGTAGCCGATGGTGATATGGTTGGACATGTGGGATGCCATGAGTTGGTCGCGGTCGTATCCGGGGATGTGAACGTTGGCGATGGGCCATTCTTTGTTAGTTTTTGCAAGGCGGTCGTTGAGGTCGGATTCGGAGACTTTGACAACTTCGCCGGTGCCGCAGTCCATTCCGATTTCGCCGAACCGTTCGTAGAACCTCGCCCAGGTTATCGTGCCGGGTTTTGACACGCCGGAGCAGGTCGCGCCGCCCAGGGGGAAATACATGGGCGACTGCCGGTAGCAGGTGGTCTTGTTCCATCCGCCGAAATGGGCGGGCGGCGCGGCGCCCGAGATGAGGAACACCCAGACAAACTTGCCGTCGTACTCTCTGCCCCACCGGACGTCGTGGAGTGTGGTTTCGGTGGGCATGCCTTTGCGCTCGTAGATGTCGCACATGAGGACCTGGGGGACGCCGGACCCCATGTCGCCTTCGTTGAAATGGGGAATGGCCTTGTCTTTTGCGATAGGTTTGCGGGTCTCGGGGTCGACAACCTTGGGACGGTCCTGGTTATTGAGCATTCCTTCGACAAGATCGGAGGCGGGGCACTGTCGCATCAGGCCGATTTGGTATGGGATGCCGACGGAACTGAGGCCGAACCGCTGGCAGGTCCTGCATGCGGCGGAGTACATCTTCATTTGTGAGATCACCTGCTCGTGAACGAGCTCGGTCCGGCCGTCTGTGCCCCACACGAACGTTGTGCCTTTCTTGATGAGCCAGTTGAGGTGGTCCTGAGCTTCGTTGTCGCTGACGAGGTCCATTTCGGCCAGTAGGTCGGACTGGTTGAGGTATTCGACGGGCATGCCGATAGCGCCGAGTTTGGCGGGGTTGATGATGGCGTTGATCATGCCCATGCAGCCGGGGTCGAACTGGCCCATGATTCTTTTTTCGCGGATGATGTCTGCGGCGAGGTCTTTGCCGAACATCATGGCGCCGGGCGCGATTTTGAGTTTGCCCGCGTCGACGACATGGGACTCGTCGTGGGCGACCTCGCCTTTTTCGACCCAGGTGCGGAGCTTTTGCATGAAGGCGGGGTCGGCGGCGAAGTTGTCGCTCCAGAGGCGGGAGTGTTTGACGCCAAGGCGTTCGAGGGTGCCGGCGTGGTTGAGCAGGGCGACCAGCCCCGGCCAGGTGCCGTCGAAATTGGCCACAAGGAGTATCGGCCCTTTATGGGTCTGGAGGGGACCGCAGACGTGATGGGAGTAGGCCCAGCAACTGAGGACGATCACGACGGGCGCGGTCGGTTCGAGCTTGGCGAATACGCCCGCGCCTTCGGACTGACGGGTGAGGAACCCGTGATTTCTCTTGGGATCGAACTTGGTGACGAGGTCGGGCTCGACTCCGAGCTTTTTGAACGCGGCTTTGACCGCCTTGAGCGTTTCTTCCTGTTTAGGCCAGCAGACAACGCCGGCGCTGTCGCGGTAGTCGCCGTTGGAAATCAGGTAAACGGTTTTACTCTTCTTGTTTTTCATGGACGTTTCCTCTTCCTGGCAATGGCACGAACGGCCTGAGGATACCATATGGGGGAGCAAACGTAAACATTGCAGTGATGAATGCGAAATGATGAATAAGACACCAATCGTTCAAGGCGGTGATTTCCTGGCGTCACCGCAGCTTTTCAGTAGGCGCGGTCGTCTCGCCCGCGCCGTCCAGCCCACTGGCTGTGATCAATGATTAAGGCTGTGGCTAACCACACGGCGGAACGAGGAACGTCTTAAGATTGGGCTGCCTTTCTCAGTAGGCGCGGTCGTCTCGCCCGCGCCGTCCAGACCACGGGCTGCGATCAACAGTCAGAGCGACGGTCAACTACGTACCGGAATGATCGTAGGCTTTTGCGGTCGGGACGCTTTTGGTGTGGAGCATAC
>JAPLKX010000105.1 GCA_026387845.1 Candidatus Hydrogenedentota bacterium
AAAAGAAAAACCAGATAGATCAATGGCTTGGCAATTTGGGGGCTTGTCTACAAAGCATCGTGGATTTCCACAACAGTGGTCTTGTGGGCGAGGCCTACTGGCGAAACGAAAACCACCTTGAGCAGCTAAAGCAACTCTGTCGTCTCCTTCGGCACCCACACCAGGATTTAACCGAAGAGGCGCTAGCTATCTCGCAATTGGCCGGTACCGAAAAGAAGGCCGACAGAAATGCCCGCAACGATACTTTCCAGAGCAAGATTAAAGCCACTCTGAGTAAAACGTAACCACTAAACGCATTCTAGCGCGTTTGCGCCACACCGACCACGAGCACGGCGGCGGCGATGACGAACAACCAACCGCGGCGATCCCGTTGCCATGCAAGCGATGCGCCCTTAATGGCGAGCAACGCGGCGAGTAGTGGCGCGGGAATCATGGCGTTAGTGGTCACTACTTATTTTTTTAGGAAGTCTATGAGACCCGCAATGCCCGTCGGCGGTTCCTCACTACCTACAAGTCCAGTGACTGCATTGCGGAAGATCGCTTGAAGTAGAAATGACCGGTCTTCTTTTGAGATTGCTCCTTTCTCCTCAAGAAGCGCCAAATACGTTTGTACCATTGTGGCTTTTTCAGAGGCATCGTTAGCAAGGTGGAAGTTACTCATCACCATCTTATAGGAACCGCGAATTACAATAAGGAGCACAGTCACGGAAAGAACGATCGGAAGGCAGAGCACATACAGTTGCGACATTGAAATTGCAGAATTTGGCAATATCCATTTATGCCAAAGGCAAATGGTAAGTACAATTGGCGCTAGACAAGCAAGTAAAAAGGAGCCGAGGGAAATTAGGCCACGCCAGGAATGCTTTATTTCCCGATCTTCCCAGTACTTTACCGCGGTCTTTAGCGCAATCTTTTCTTCGAATTGTTTAACTAGCGCCTCTTGCTTCTCCTCCGCTTCGCGTCGGGCAGCCTTCACTTCTTCGAGATTCGACTGGGCTTGTACCAGTTGTTGCCGGTGAGCGCTTCCAGCTTCTGCCAGCAGCGTCTCGGCATCGTTCCTCATTTCCTCAACATACTTGCGGGCTTCATCAACAGAACGTCGAAGTCCCCCCGCTAACAGACCGTCTTGCTCTCTTAGAAGAATAAACTTGGCAATGCCAGCTATCCCATACATCATTTCAAAGTTCAAAGGGCCTGATCGCGGAAGAGCGTACTGAAAAGCAGCTGCTCTTTCTTTCTCGTTCGTAAGACTGTTTAGGTAAGCAGCAGTTTTTGTTCCCGAAAGTACTAACTTGTCCTCCTCGACTGCTTCTGCCATTTCTCTAAACACTTCGTTTAGCCCTTTTGTCTGGCCCTCAGAATCTCTATTCGCCAAGGCCGCTCTTAATCGCTCGATGAAACTGTTTTTAAGGTGAGTCGCATAATCACTACTCAGGAACGCCGCAAACCTCAGCTCTTCATCAATCCAGTGGCTTACTTCTTCCGCCGAATAGAAGTCCCTGACCGTTCCCTCTAGTTCAAATGTAGCTATCGGTTTAGCTTCCGCTTCCATTGATCCCCGTATCTGCCATGCCCAATGGCGGTAATCTTACCCTATCTACGGTAAGCTGTAGCATAGCACGGGGGCGCTGTGTGACGACAGGCGGCGCAAACGGGGCCGGGTTTCGGGGTGGGTATGCCGAAATCAACCTGGGGCATTGTAGGAAGTCGAGGCCGGGGTGTGCTTATGGTGTGCTTACAGGGGAGCACCAAAGAAAAGAGGCGCACGACCTATCTTTGTAAGTCTTGCGCCTTCAATGTCTTAAAGTGGTGGAGGTGAACGGGATCGAACCGTCGACCTCTGCATTGCGAACGCAGCGCTCTCCCAGCTGAGCTACACCCCCACTTGGGACAATGAAATGATACCAAGCGGAACCGAAACAAGTCAAACGGGTGAATGAGACTGGAGTCTGGAGACCGGAGTCTGGAGGAGAATGCAGAGCAAGGGGGATGGAGGGGAGTGGCGATTGCCGATTGCCGATTGTCGATTTGGGGCATGATCGGGAAGGTGTGGAAGAGTAACGCGCGGCTGCGCACGTTGACCTGGGGTTTGTGGTCTGGACGGTGCGAGTCGGAAAACGCGGCTGGGAAGCCGGCGCCGTCAACGACACGAGCTTTCCTCACGGACTGGAGCGGCCCGATCGGTACCGCTCTAGATCGTTGTGGTCTTCAGTTGCTGATGAGCCGGGACGTTGAGGATAGCTTTGGTGCTGGACGGCGCGGGCGAGACGACCGCGCCTACCAACCGATCGGGAAGGCGCGATTAGGCCTTTGCCTCTGTCTTTGCTCTTGGCTTTGGTGCTGGACGGCGCGGGCGAGACGTCCGCGCCTACCAACCGATCGGGAAGGCGCGATTAGGCCTTTGCCTCTGTCTTTGCTCTTGGCTATGTGTGCTGGACGGCGCGGGCGAGACGTCCGCGCCTACCAACCGATCGGGAAGGCGCGATTAGGCCTTTGCCTCTGTCTTTGCTCTTGGCTATGTGTGCTGGACGGCGCGGGCGAGACGTCCGCGCCTACTCTGAGGCGCTGACGAGTTCGTTGATGGTGGGTAGTTCCGCGAAGAAGGCGTCCATGATGCGGGGGATATGGGAATTGGACAGGCCGGATGCGTCCCATGCGTCCTGGCTGACGCGGACTGGGCCGCCGTCGGATTCGAGCCCGCATTGGGTGCAGATAAAGTCGGCGACGGCGGTGGCTGCGGCGAGCCGGGCCTCGTCCGGGGTCGGGCATCGGCTGATATCGTGGTGGCCTCGGATCGCGCTGACCAGAATTTCGGGCAGCTTCCATTTGAGGCCGATGCTGGCGCCCATTTCGGAATGGTCGACGCCGATGATTCTCTGCTCGGCCTCATATGTGGCCACCCCTTCGGATAGAACGAGTCGGCGCACTTCCTCGGCCTCGGCGGGCAGATATTTTTTGAAGAGGACCTTGCCGATGTCGTGCAGCAGGCCGTATACAAAGGCTTCTTCGGGCGATTCGATAGCCAGCCCGCCGGGCCCGGTCATGGCGATGGTTCGCATGGCAACGCCGCACGCCACGGAGTGGAGAAAGAAGCTGTCCATCTCGTCTTTCATGATATCGAGTACGGTAGCGGTGAAGGCGAGATTTTTGATGACCTTGGTTCCAAGGAGTACGACGGCGTGCTCGATGGTGGTGACCTTCTGGCGGAGGCCGTAATAGGCGGTGTTCACCAGCCGCAGGGTTTTTATGGCCAGAGGGGGATCGGCCGAAATGGCTTTTGCCACGAGCGACAGGGGCGTGTTGGGATCGTCGACCAGGCGCATGATGAGGGCTACCGTGCCTGGAAGGCTCGGCAGCGACACCACCTCATCGACTATTCTGTCAATATCGTATGTTTTGCCCATTGCCGGCGCCACACACCGTTATCCGAGCGGCTGCAAACCGCTGTTTCCGAACGCGCGCTCCTGCACGGCCAGCACCTCGACGAGCGTCGCCGGTTGCAGGCTGTCCATCACTTGGGGGAGTGGGAGAGTTTTCACGGCGCCCGCGCTGTCCCCCGGGAGCACGGCCATGGCCCCCTTGGGATTGGAACGCGGCCCCACCAGCACTACGCTGCCCACGCGGCCGTCAAGAAACGTTACACGGCCCACCCACGCCGCCTCTTGTCTCTTCCATTGAACGGGGGAGTTCAGAAGATGAACTCCGGTTCGAGCACGGGCCGGTATTTCATCGATTTGACGTCGATAGGAAAGGTCACTACTTCAAACACGCCGGCCGAGGTGCGCATAAACGCCCGCGCAGCACCCAGCACCGGCGCAACACCAACAAGATACCCCAGCGGCCGGCCGCGCTTCACCCCCCTGTCAAACGCCACAGGGATCTCCGCCC
>JAPLKX010000412.1 GCA_026387845.1 Candidatus Hydrogenedentota bacterium
GCATCCGTCAGGCGCACCAGCGTAGCGTAGGCGAAATCGCTCCCGCGCGGGCGCGTTCCTACCCAGCACGCATCGGCTCCGGCGGGCTTAATCGGCAGGTCTCTGGGCTCCGCGACGCCCGGCAACTCGAGCGGGTCTCCCCTGCGCGACAGCGTGTCGGCGTCGAGCGCGTACAGCCACGACACGGCCTCGCCGGACCGCTGGCCGATCGCATACCCCGTCACGAGCACAAACAGCGTCCGGCTGTCTCTGCTGATTGCCAGGCCGCCGGGCGCCGTGCTCATCTGCTGCGCCTCGTCGGCGAGATTGTCCAGTTCAGCCACCGTCTCCGCCCGCGGCACGTCAAAAACCACCACGCCGACCGCGCAACTGTCCTGCCCGACGTACACCATGGCAACACGATCGCCCGGCGGCACGGGCGTCATCCCTGCCGGCTCGCCCGCCACCGCCATTTGCGCCAGCGCCGCGTCCGCCGCCGTGGTATAGGCGCGCGGCCGTTCCGGGTCTGGAGTCGCAAAGGCGTAAAGGGCGCCGCGCGGCCCCTTCTCTCCCGGCAGCCGGCCGGCGACAACAAGCGCCTCGCCGCCCTGCCTTCCCGTCGCCATGCAGGCGTTAATGGGCCGCCAGCCGCCGCCAAATGCCAACGTGGCGGGGCCGGGGAAGTCCGTCCCGTAAAATGACGCATAGTAGCCGCCCGCGGGGCCATCGGAACCGGTGCAGAGCGACGCCAGGCGCGCGTCCTGGGAAAGCAAGAGCGGGCTTGTGGCCTCCGGGCCGGGGAGGATCTCGATACCCGGCAAAACCGTGCGGGTGGCGAAGTCGACCGTTTGCAGGAAGACGCCGGCCGGCTGCCGCGTCGCCGACTCGGCCGTTGTTGCCACGATTGCCTGCTGCCCCCACGCGCTCCAGCACAGCGTCAGCGCGACCAACAAGCCCCAGAGCGGGGGGTTCTTTAGCGCCAAATTAGCCATCGCATGCCATTATAGTAGATCCCGAACAAAACGCCCATCTGGAAACTGGCGGCAGAAGCGGTTGCCCCGCCGGTTCAGAGCATCGAGTGTTAAGTGAAGCGGCGGGGACGCCGCTTCCACGGCACCGCCCGGCGGTCGTTTGACCTGAGGCTTTATAAGTCTCAATTGTCCCAACGGTCCCAATTGTCCCGAGGCGGGGGAGGTCAATTCCTGATGTGAATGTCGCTCTGGGGAAGCGATTTCGATGCCGGCTTCTCCAATGCTCTTTCACTTTGTCATCGCGCAGATCAAGGTGATCTTCCATAACAACAAGCGCCCGGATTTGCGCGCGGCATTTGCGCGCGGCGTTTGCGCGCCGCGTTTGCGCGCCGCGTTTGCGCGCATATTGGCGGAATGGTATCATTTTGGAATGCACAGCTCCCGCCTGGATTGGCGCGTGATCGCGCCGGTGTCATCCCGGAAATTGTAGAGCGGATAGTGTGGGCGCCGGGGCTTGTAAAAGGAGAACAGGGTGTCCCAGGAGCGGTCGGAGGCGGTGGTGCTGCGGGGTGTGGATTTCAGCGAGACGAGCCGGATCGTGACGCTGCTTTTGCCCACCCGCGGTCGGATGGCGTGCCTGGCCAAAGGGGCGAGGAGGAAAAAGAGCGGGTTCGGCGGGGCGTTGGATACGTTGAACCATATCGAGGCGGTTTACTATTGGAAGGACGGGCGGGAGGTGCAGCAGTTGGGCGAGGCGAGCATCCTGGATTCGTATCGCGGCATCAAGGCCGACCTGGAGAAGTCGGCGTACTCGTCTTTTCCATTGGAGGTGGCGTACCGGGTAGCGCACGAAAACGAGCCGTCGCAGGAGTTGTTTTCGGCGCTGGTGCGCGGGCTGGAAAGCCTCGAGCGGTGGGAACGGCCGGCGCAGGCGCATGCCTGCTGGCAAGTGGTACAATTACTGATAACCGCCGGTTTTGAACCCTCGCTGGACGTGTGCGTGGATTGCGGGCGGCGGGTCTCGGGCGCGGCGGGTTTTGCGTACCGCGGCGGCGTGACGTGCGGCGGGTGCGCCGGCGACCGGCGCCTGACGGCGCGCGAATTGGACGGCCTGCGGGCGTTGGCGGGCAGCAGGGCTTCTTGCCCGCGGGTCGAGCCGATGCCGTCGTTGTTCAAGCTTCTGCGGGCTTACGCGTCGCAACAACTGGAGACGGACTTCAGAAGTGCCCGCGTGATCCAGGAGATGTTCAGGCTTTAATTCAGGCCCGCTACATAAAAAAGACATTAATGGCGACTCCGATAGAACGTATACGAAACTTTTCAATCGTGGCACACATCGACCACGGCAAGTCGACGCTGGCCGACCGGCTGCTCGAATTGACGGGGACGGTTGCCCTGCGCGAAATGAAAGAGCAGACGCTTGATACGATGGACATCGAGCGCGAGCGCGGGATCACCATCAAGGCCGTCGCCGTGAGGATGAACTACCGGGCGTCGGACGGGCAGGACTACGAGCTCAACCTGATCGACACGCCGGGGCACGTCGACTTTTCGTATGAAGTATCGCGGAGCCTGGCGGCGTGCGAGGGTGCGTTGCTGCTGGTAGACGCGGCGCAGGGCGTCGAGGCGCAGACGCTGGCGAATGCGTACAAGGCCATCGAGGCCAACCTCGAAATCATTCCCGTTATCAATAAAATCGACTTGCCAAGCGCCGACATCGAGTCGGCAAAAAGGCAGATTGAAGACATCATCGGGTTGGACGCCGAGGGGGCGATTTTGACCAGCGCCAAGGAAGGCCGCGGGGCCAGGGAGGTGCTCGAGGCGGTCGTACACCGTATTCCGTCGCCGCGAGGGAACCGGAACGCGCCGTTGCGGGCGCTTATTTTCGACGCAATATACAATTCGTACCGCGGCGTGATAGTTTTCGTGCGGGTAGTGGACGGAGCGATGCGGGCTGGCTCGAAGGTCCTGATGATGTCGATGAACCAGAAGTACGAGGTCGACGAACTGGGCGTCCTGACGCCGGGTTTGACGCCGGGGGACTCGCTGGAGGCCGGCGAGGTCGGCTACGTCATTTGCAACATCAAGACGCTGCAGAGTATCAAGATTGGCGACACCATCACGGATGCGCAAAACCCTGCCAAGACGCCGCTGCCGGGGTACAAGGACGTTCAGCCGGTGGTATTCTGCGGGATGTACCCGGCGGTGGCGACGGATTTCGAGGAGTTGCGCGACGCACTCGAGCGGCTGCAGTTGAACGACTCGGCGTTTGTGTTTCAAGCGGACAGTTCGGACGCGCTCGGGCTTGGGTTCCGGCTGGGATTCCTCGGGCTGCTGCACATGGAAATTGTCCAGGAGCGGCTTGAACGCGAGTTCAACCTCACGCTGGTTTCGACGATGCCGAACGTGGCGTATCACATCATCAAGGTCAGCGGCGAGGAGTTCATCATCGAGAACGCCTCGAAGATGCCGCCGCCCGGCGAGATCGAAGTGATCGAAGAGCCGTACATCGAGGCGGATATCCTCTGCCCGACTGAATATCTCAGCGCGGTGATTGAACTGTGCAAGAAAAAGCGCGGGATTCATGTCCGGGTCGATTACATTGACTCGAAACGGTGCATGGCGGTCTACCAAATGCCGCTGGCGGAGATCGTGCTGGACTTTTACGACCGGCTCAAGACGCTGACGCGCGGCTACGGCTCGCTCGAATACCGGATCATCGGCTACCGGCCGGGCGAACTGGTCAAGCTGGATCTGTTGCTGAATGGGGAGCCGGTGGACGCGCTGTCGAGCATCGTGCACCGTGATCGGGCCGTGATGCTGGGCCGGCGGCTGGCGTCGCGGCTGCGCAAGGCGATTCCGCGCCAGCAGTTCGAGGTGGCGATCCAGGCGGCGATCGGCAGCAGGATCATTGTGCGGGAAACGATCAAGCCGCTGCGGAAAAACGTGACGGCGAAGTGCTATGGGGGCGACATCACGCGCAAGCGGAAGCTGCTCGAGAAGCAAAAAGAAGGCAAAAGACGGATGAAACAGATTGGGCTGGTAGAAGTGCCGCAGGAGGCGTTTATGGCGCTGCTCCGCGTGGACGAGGATGATTAACTGAGCGCGCCGGAAGAACAGGTGAATCAAACGAGTGCGCCCGGGCCGGAGGGCCAGGGGCGCCGGCCGATGGCGTTGCGGGTGGTCGAGTCGGTGGTGGGCCCGCTGACGGTGCGCAACGGTCTGAGCTGGTTGGTTTTGGCCCTGGCGGTGCTGACGGTGTGGTGGCTGCTGTTTCAGCCGTTTGTGATTCCCACCGACTCGATGTACCCGACGCTGAACGGGGACGAGCGGTTCCTCCGCGGCGACCGGATCTTCGTCAACAAGCTCATCTACGGTCCCCGGATTCCGTTCACCAGCACGCGGCTGTGGCGGTTCAAAGACCCACAGCGGTGGGACATCGTGGTGTTCCGGCCGGTTGAGAAAGACGCGCCTCATCCGGTCTTGATCAAGCGCATCGTGGGGATGCCCGGGGAAAGAATCCAGATCAAGGACGGGTCGGTTTGGGCGAACGGCCAGCGGCTCGAACCTCCGCCAGAACTCCGCGACGTCCTGCACTACACGCGGTACCTGGGGCCGGGAGACGAAGAGTTGATGAAGTTCGCGCTGCTCCTGGCGGTACGGTCGGGAAACGCCGCGACGGCTGAATTGAAGAACATGACAGACGGCCAATTATTGGCATTGACAGGCGAGGAATTGAAACGGCTGTATGACGGGCTGCCGGAATGGCTCCGCAAGGTAGCCCAGACGAACTTCGAGCAGCAGCGCATCAATCCGCTGAAGTATGGAATCCTGCCCGATGACGCCTACTCGGTCGTTCCGCCGGACTGCTACCTGGTGCTGGGCGACAACAGCCCCAACAGCCAGGACGGCCGGTATTTCGGCTGGGTGCCGAACGGCCACATCCTGGGCCGGGCCTCCTGCACGTTCTGGCCGATCGGGCGCGCGAGGGATTTCACGGGCTTCTGGCACGCTCGGCCGGGCAAAGCGGTGCTGTATGGGGTGCCGGCGTTGATTGTGGCCGTTGAGGTCATATGGCGACTCAGGCGTAAGAAGCAGGTCCAGCGCCCAAATTAGGGGCCTGCGTCAGGA
>JAPLKX010000229.1 GCA_026387845.1 Candidatus Hydrogenedentota bacterium
GCCTTGTTATTCTGCGTGATTTACGTCGTGATCCGGATTGTCCTCCAGCGCTCATCCACGGGCCTGGCAGCGTCGCTGGCCGGGCTCGCCGCCCTGGTAGCGATGGGCCTGCTGCTGGCCGCGGTTCAGATCGTGCCGTACGCCGAGTTTCTCCCACAGGCCTCGGCTACGGGCGGCGACGACGCGCCCACGACGCTGCGCGTGGCCGACTTCGTCGTGGCCTACCTGCCGCGATTCCTGGGCCGGGCGCTTGGCATCTGGACGGCCGAAGGCGTGTTGCGCCACGCCCGGGTGATCCGGCTTCTTTACGTGGGTCTTGCGCAAGTATTGCTGCTTTCGGTGTGGTTTTCGGTGCGGTCGTTTGTGGCCGTACCGCAACGCAGGCGGGTCGAAGCGCTCCTCTGGACGGTGACGCTGATGACAGGCCTGGCGATGGCTGCGGGCCGGGCGCTCGATCACGTGCCGCTGTTGCGCGAACTCGGTGCGCAGCATTTGCTGGCGGCCAATTCGCTGGCGCTGGCGCTGGTGGCTGCGGCCGCGGCTCACGAATGGCTGCTATTGAACGCGGAACAATGCTGGCGGGCGGTTCGTCGGCTGGCGGTATACCTTCCGCTGCTGTTAGTGTTGGGTGGCGTCGCGGCGGTTGCGCATCAACACGTGCCGCGGATAGACGCGCCGGCGCTGTGGCTACAGGCGGCCAAATCGGGAGTGCTGCTGGCGGGCCTGCTGGTGTTGCTGGCGGCGACGCTGCTGCGCCCGTCTCACCGGCTTCTGGGCTACGGGCTTGCGGCGATGACGTGGGTTTCGCTGGCCACGGCGTGGACGCCCGGCCTGCGGTACGTAGACCCCCGCCTCGTGTTTCCCGACACGCCGCTCGTGCAGGCCGTCCGCAGTGCCGGAGGCCGCCTCGGCGGGAGCGACCGGCTGGCGCAGTGGCCGCTCGCCGCGGAACTGATCCCGCAGGTTTACGCGCCCAGCGGCGTGATGTTGCGCCGGCAGGAAGAGTTCGTGAATCGCCTCGAAGAGGATCCGCTCCTGTTGCGACACGCAGGGGCCCAGGCCCTGTTGCTCACGCGCGAGGACATCCAGGGGGCGTTCGCGCCGGTCCGGCCGATGCTGTCGATAGACCGGGTGTTTCCGAGTGGGGCGGTGCTGTTTTCGGACCTCGACAGCATGCCGAGAGCGTGGCTGGCGTACGAGTGGGTCACGTCCATTGATGATACAGCCCCGGACAACCGCCTCGACCCCTCAAACATAACACCCCGGTTGCCGTCGGTAGAGGGAGCGGGGGCGCCACCAGCGGATTCAAGCGGCGCCCGGGGGAAAGCGGAGATCGCGTTGGCGTCCGCGACGCGTGTGACTGTTTCCGTGGACACCCCCAAACCGTGCCTGCTCGTGCTGTCAGACACGTTCTACCCCGGCTGGAAGGCCGAAGTGGATGGGAAAGAGGCGCCGATATATCCGGTGGACGGGATGTTCCGCGGGGTGCCGGTCGAGGCGGGAACGCACCAGGTGGATTTTTACTATGTGCCGCAATCGGTCCGGATAGGGCTATACATCTCGTTGATTGCGGCGGGCATTGTCTTAATAGAACTGCGGCGCGTGTTTTGGCGGGCGTACTACTAGGTGCGCTGCTTCTGCTGACTTGGATGCTGCGCCAAAACTCGCGCCACAGTGTCCTGCAAGACGGTCCGCGAATCGGCGCGGCCGCCGTGGGTACTGCGGGAAGGAAGGTCAAGCCTGATCGGGTCGCTACGAGGTGCAGACTTTGACGCGCCGTGCGCGCCGCTTCCTTCAAGACTGCTTGGCAATTAAATTCAACGTTTATAAAACCACACATAATCCCGCAATTGTCAGGACTGTCAAGAAAAAAGACAGGGTTCACGGACGAACACGGACTGACACGGAGCAACGGAGCCGCAACTTGTCCGGGCTTCAGAATGATAGTAGATTCTGGTGAGCTGGAAAAGCGGCAGCAAGCTGCCGCACTTCAAATAGCGGTGCATTTTAACGTGGACTTTAAGTTTCGATTCGCAGCCTGCAAATAAGACTGTCGCAATGTGGAGTGCGGCAGCTTGCTGCCGCTTTTCCAGCCTACACGCCGCGGCCGGGTTAAACCAGTTCGTATTCGCCGGGGATAGCCACGGGCGGGACGGGCAGTGAGCCCATCTCGTATTTCGGCGGCGTCAGATCGAGTTTCGAGGCGTTCATGATCCACCGCCACGAGATCTCGCGACCGCTGTACGCCGCCAGCCGGCCCATGATGCCTGCCATCGTGCTTTCGGCAAGCCCGACGCCTTCGTTGATGGGCGTGTTGGCCCGGATCGCTTGGATGAGATCGGCGTGCTCCTGGACGTAGGGGTTGGGCGTTTCCTTCTCGTACTTGTATGGGTTTGCGCCAAGGATGGACTCGCGGGGGTTGGCGCTGCCTTTTGTGCCGACGACGTTTTCGGCGACGCGGCTCGACAGGCCTTTCATCTGCCTGCACAGGCTCTCGACGCGCACCCCGTTGGGATACTCGAACTCGACTGCGAAATGGTCGTAGATATGGCCGAACTCGGGGCCGGTCCGTTGTTGTCTGCCGCCCATGCCGATGGCTTTCTCGGGATGTGACTGCATCACCCAGTTAATGACGTCGATGTTGTGTACGTGCTGCTCGACGATGTGGTCGCCGCTCAGCCAGGTGAAATAGTTCCAGTTGCGCAGTTGCCATTCCATATCCGACCACGCCGGGTCCCGCAGTACTGCGGCGTAATAATCGTAATCGCCAATCCAATAGCAATGCGCGGCGGTGATGTCGCCGATGGCGCCGTCGTGAATGCGTTTGACCGTCTCGACGTAACAGGCCTGATGACGCCGCTGCGTGCCGCACACGATGCAAAGGTTTTTCTGCTTCGCCAGTTCCGACGACTCGATAATCGACCGCACACCCACCGGATCGACCGCGCAGGGTTTTTCCATGAACACGTGCTTGCCCGCCTCAATGGCCGCTTTGAGGTGTTGCGGCCGGAACGTGGGCGGCGCCGTGAGCAGGACAACGTCCACATCCGATGCGATGACTTTCTGGTACGCGTCAAACCCGGTAAAACACGTGTCGTCGGTGGCTTTAAACTTTTCGCCGAGCGCGGCGAGCTTCTCTCTGGAGGCTTTCAGCTTGTCGGGCAGGACGTCGCCCATCGCCACCAACTCGACGCCATCCGACGATTTCAAGCAATCCTGGACGGCGTCGGTGCCGCGCCGCCCGCAGCCGATAACGCCCACCCGCAACGTATTCGACGCCTGGGCGTAGGCGCCGTAGGGTTTGGCGAGCAGGGCCGCCATTGACGCGGTGGCGGACAGCTTGATGAACTCCCGGCGGGACGCGGCATGAGGCTTGTGCATTCTATTGCTCCTTTCTGGTGTGTGCTCAACTTTTGCTGTTGATGGCTTTCTCGAGTTTCTTTTCGGGGGCCGCGCCAAGTTCGAGGGCTTTTTCATAATACGGCTTGGCGGCCGCGGCATCTTTCTTGTCAATCGCGTAAAACCACGCGAGATTTAACCAGCCCGTGGCGTAATCGGGAGCGGACTCAACCAGCTTCTTCTCCAAACTGATGGCGTCGTCGATTTGCTTATTGTGCGCCAGGTTGACTGCGCGGCCGTTGAGAGCATCGATGTACCCCGGGTCGATGGCCAAGGCTTTCTGAAAATGTTCGTCGGCCAGCTTGAACTTTTTCCTGTTCATCGCCAGCTTGCCCAGGTAATAGTGGCCCGCCGACTCATCGGCGAGGCCAAGGTCAACCAACATCGCCGAGATGGCGCCGTCTGCGGCGGATTCGAACCGGGCGCGGATCGTTTGGCCGCCGTCCCGCGTCCATTGCTCGACGGCATCTTTCTCGACCGTGAGCCGCGGCGAGGAGAGATTGGGCCCGAGCCGTTTCGTGGGGTCGGAAAGCTTGTCGCCGGCCAAAATGGGTTCGGCCGACACCACGATACTTTTACGCCACAACACATTGTTGTCCGGCAGCCACGTCAGGTTGCCGTCCAGCTTGGCCACGAGAGTGCCTTCGTAGCCAAACAGGCCGTAGGTCATCTCGAGGTCCAGCAGGGCGTCATGGCCTTTTTTTGCCAACGCGGCCCGGCGGGAGGCCTGGGCGTCGCGCTCGCTATTGAAACCAGCCGTCGACTGGAGCGGCGCCACACGCGCCAGCCCCGGCCGCGACTCGATCAGGCGCGCCTCAAGCTTCTTGTCAAAAAGCGCGCCGGCGTCGTAATCGCCGAGGACGTTGAGAACCGCCGCCTTGAGGCGCGCGTTGACCACCGCGTCCACGCCCGCCCCGACCAGCGCGACGGAACTGCTGAGGATCTGCACCGATTGGCGGACCGACGAGACCGCCACGATCATTTCGTCGTTGACAGTTCTGGCCGACCAGGCCGGGGCTTCGGCCGACGCCAGAGTGGGGGGGCGGTCCCGTCCTACTGTGGCGCATCCAGCCAATAACATGATAGAAAGCGCGGCCGAAATCTTGCTGAACACGTTCAAAGTCTCTCCTCTCGGGACTAAAGTTTTGCCTGCCGGGACCGATAATAACGTTAGCGACGGATCGAATTCTAGGCAACTCACAATAAGGATGGACCCTGATGGAAACTTCGATTCTTGCGTTAGGCCAATCTGGCGCCACCACCTCCGTGTTCAAGACCACCTCGGTTTTCGCCCGGGAAACCCAATCGACCCAGGCTGGCGACCGCGTCGACCTCGGCCAGCAGGCGTTGAGCAGCGCCCAGGCCATGAATATCGTCATGGAACGGGCCCTGGACAAGCTGCGTGGCGTTGTTGACGAGGCCCGGACCCAGCTCGGTTTGCCCGAAGACGCCGTACTCGACACCTCACCCGAAGCCACCGCGAACCGGATCGCCGATTTCGCGATTGGGGCGTTCAGCGTGTGGCAGAAAAACCACAGCAAACTGGGCGAAGAGGATGCGCGCGAACAGTTTGCGTCATTTATCGGCGGGGCGATCCAGCAGGGCATCGAGGAAGCCAGAGGCATTCTGTCCGCCCTGAACGCACTCAGCGGAGAAGTCGACACCAACATCAACACCACCTGGGACATCATCCAGCAGCGGCTGTCGGATTTTGTGAGCGGGAAATAGGACCGATCGGACGGATCGGACGGATCGGGCCTACAGCAAAAAACGGAAATCCGCAATTGATTGCGCCCGGGCTGGTCGAGTCGGCATAATCCTCCAATGAAAGCGGTTTAGAGCACCGGAGGAGACCTGCCATGAAAGGTGTTGTACTTGCGGGCGGCCTGGGGACGCGCCTGAGGCCGCTGACCCGCGTCACCAACAAACATCTGCTGCCGGTCTACGACAAGCCGATGATCTTCTACCCGATCCAGACGCTCGTCGACGCCGGCATCACCGACATCATGCTGGTGACGGGCGGCAACAACGCCGGCGAGTTCCTCCGGCTGATCGGCAACGGCGAAGAGTTCGGCCTGCGCCACATGAACTACGCCTACCAGAAAACTGAAGGCGGGATCGCCGACGCGCTCAGCCTCGCCAAACATTTCGTCGGCAACGACAAAGTCGCCGTCATGCTCGGCGACAACTTCATTCAGGGGAGCATCCGGCAGGCGGTCGAAGAGTTCGAGCAACAGCCCAGCGGCGCAAAAATTTTCCTCAAAGAAGTGCCGCACCCCGAAGAATTCGGCGTCGCCGTGCTCGAAGGCAACAAGGTCGTCAACATCATCGAAAAACCCAAGCAGCCGCCCACCAACCTCGCCGTTATCGGCATCTACCTCTTCGACAGCGAGGTGTTCACCATCTGCGAGACGCTCGTCCCCAGCCAACGAGGCGAACTCGAAATCACCGACGTCAACAACGAATACATCCGCCGGGGCACTATGACGTACGAAATCATCACCGGCTGGTGGGCCGACTGCGGCAGTTTCGAAGCCCTCCTGAGATCCAACCTTCTGGTCGCCCGAGAACAGGGCGTCGACGTCTAGTTTAAGCAGGCGCCATTCTTGATATAGGCCGGCTTATGCTATACTTAACGCCTATTTTTCTTTGCAGTGAGGTCGGTGTGTCATGTCGATAATCCCCAATGATGCGGGGTCTGAAGATATTCCTTCGGAGTTCCCGCTTCTCAATAAGATAGTGGCGCCGCAGGACTTGCACCAGTTCACCCTGGACCAGATGGAGGCGCTGGCTGACGAAATCCGCCGCCTGATCATCGAGACGGTCTCGGTAAACGGGGGCCATCTTGCGTCGCCGCTGGGCGTAGTCGAGCTGACGATCGCGTTGTGGCACGTGTTTGACATGGAAAAGGACCTTGTGGTGTGGGATGTGGGCCACCAGGCTTATGCCCACAAGATCCTGTCGGGTCGCCGCGACCGGTTCCACACCCTGCGCATCCAAGACGGCATCAGCGGGTATCCCAGTCGCTCTGAGAGCCCATTTGACCCGTTCGGCACCGGCCACAGTTCGACCTCGATATCCGCGGCGCTCGGGATGGCCGTGGCCAGAGATTTCCAGGGCGGGGACGGCCACGTGATCGCCGTCATCGGCGACGGGGCGATGACGGGCGGCATGGCGTTCGAGGCGCTCAACCATGCCGGCCACCTGAGCCGCGACCTGCTGGTGATCCTCAACGACAACGAGATGTCGATCTCGCGCAACGTCGGCGCGCTCTCCCAGTATTTCAGCCGGATGATCACCGCCCGGCCATACAAGCGCGCCAAGGAAGACGTATCAAGCTTTGTCAAGCGCCTGCTGGGCCGCCGCCTCAGCCACACCGCCCACCGGCTCGAACAGTCCGTCAAAGGCTTTATAACGGCGGGCGGCTTGTTTCAGGAGATGGGGTTCAACTACGTGGGGCCGGTGGACGGCCACGACCTGCCGCTCCTGGTCGAAATCTTCAACAACATGAAGCTTATGCACGGGCCTATCCTGTTCCATTGCGCCACTCAAAAAGGCAAAGGCTATTCGCGGGCCGAGGAAGACCCGTCCAAATATCACGGGGTCAAACCTGCTCAAATCGAGCACGAAGGAGAGGCGCGGCCGCCGGAAAGGCCCGCCCAACTCGTTTCCGCCAGGACATTTACGGAAGTTTTCGCAGAAGCTATGCTCGATGCGGCTGAAGCCGATCCCGCGCTTGTCGGCATCACGGCGGCCATGCCCGCGGGCACCGGCCTCAACCGGATGCAGGAAAAGTACCCAGACAGGTTCTTTGACGTAGGCATTTGCGAGCAGCACGCGGTCACGTTCGCGGCGGGCCTGGTCACGCAGGGGATGCGGCCGGTCTGCGCAATCTATTCGACGTTCCTGCAACGCGGCTACGACCAGTTCATCCACGACGTGTGCCTGCAAAACCTACCCGTCGTGTTTGCCGTGGACCGCGCGGGTTTGGTCGGCGAGGACAGCCCGACCCACAACGGCGCGTTTGACCTGTCGTTCCTGCGGGCGATTCCCAACGTCATGGTTCTTGCGCCGCGCGACGGCCTGGACCTGCGCGCCATGCTCCTTTGGGCTATCAAGCAGCCGGGCCCTGTCGTAATCCGATATCCGCGGGATAAGGCGCCCACAATCGGCCCCGGGGAACCGCGCGACGTGACCCGCGGCGAGGTCCTACGCACCGGGTCGGACGCCACATTTCTGGCGGTCGGCCCCTGCGTGGGGATGTGCCTCGATGCGTCCGATATCCTGGCGGGGGAAGGTTTGTCCGTCGGTGTGGCGGACGCCCGCATGGTCAAGCCGGTCGACTCTGCGCTGGTCAGGTCGCTGGCCCGGATGCCGCTGCTGACGGTCGAGGAAAACGTGTTGCCGGGTGGGTTCGGCTCGGCCGTGATGGAATGTTTCGAGCAGGCGGGAATGCTTGGCAATATCCGGCTCCGCCGGATTGGATTGCCGGACGCTTTCATCGAGCACGCATCCAGGGCCCAGCAATTGGGCCTGCACCGGCTGGATCCCGCCGGCTTGGCCCAGGCCGTCCGGTCGTGGCTTGGCGGGGACGCATAAAGCACCTGGGGAGGGTGTTACGGTGTTGAGGCGCATTAGACCTGCAGCCGACTCCGCCAGAAAATTGATGATCCCTGAGAAGTGCGCTATGATGCGCTCCTATTCGTTGAACTGACGATCAGAGGGGAAGTTCCTGGTGGAATTTCTTTCATTTTTCAAGCAGTACCTCGCCTCGCCCAAGTACGTAGGCGGGTTTGCGCCCAGTTCGCGTCTGCTTGCAGAAGCGATTACGGAGGCGGCGGGCGTGAGCCGGGCGTCGCGCGTGGTCGAATTCGGCCCCGGCACCGGCGCGTTCACGGAAGTCATCACCAAAAAAATGCCGCCGGGCGCCTCGTTCGTGGCCATCGAGTTGCGGGAAGATTTCGTCAAGGCGGTGCGTAAAAAATGCCCGGCGGTCCAGGTGTTTCATGGGTCTGCCGCGGACGCCCGGAAATACATCGAGGCCGCCGGAATGGACTGCTGCGATTGCATCGTCAGCGGCCTGCCCTTTGCCCTGTTCGAAGACGAACTCCAATGCCAGATCCTCGACGCCGCCGTGGATATCCTGAAGCCGGGCGGGATTTTTGCCACGTTCACGTACTTTTTCAGCCCCTCTTTTCCGGCCGGGAAAAAACTCCAGCAGAACCTCGAGGCCCGGTTTGCCCGGGTCGAGAGAACGCCCACGGTGTGGCTGAATTTGTTTCCCGCGTTTGCCTACCGGGCCATCAAGTAGGCGCCGAAAAAATGCGGGGCGGGGGATCGTAAACATGAGTGTGAAGCGGGTCCGGGTCGGCATCATTGGCTGCGGCAACATCTCCGACATCTACTTCACGAACCTACGGAAGTTTGACGTGCTCGAGGTGGCCGCCTGCGCCGACCTCGTACGCGAGCGCGCTCAGGAAAAAGCAGAGAAACACGCCGTCCCCCGGGCGCTCCCGGTCGAGAAGCTGCTGGCCGACAAGTCCATCGAGCTGGTCGTCAACCTGACGATCCCAAACGCCCACGCCCAGGTCGCTCTTGCCGCCCTCAAAGCCGGCAAGTCAGTTTATAACGAGAAGCCGTTGGCCGTCACACGCGAAGACGCGCAAAAATTAATCCGGGTGGCGAAGAGCAAGAAGCTGTTGCTGGGCGGCGCGCCAGACACGTTCCTCGGCGCCGGCATTCAGACGTGCATCAAGCTGATCCGCGACGGCTGGATCGGCGAACCTGTCGCTGCGACAGGCTTCATGCTGTGCCACGGCCACGAGTCCTGGCATCCCGACCCCGAGTTCTACTACAAACCCGGCGGCGGCCCGATGTTCGACATGGGGCCGTATTACCTGACGGCGCTGGTTGCGCTGATGGGCCCGGTGCGCCGCATCTGCGGATCGGCGCGCGTCACCTTCCCCCAGCGGCTCATCACCAGCGAGCCCAAACGCGGCACCGTCATCGACGTGGACGTCCCCACGCACGTCGCCGGCGTCATGGACTTCCACACCGGCGCCATCGCCACCATCGTCACCAGTTTCGACGTCTGGGGCAGCGCCCACCCCTACGTCGAAATCTACGGAACGAGCGGCTCCATGCAGGCGCCCGACCCCAACAGTTTCGGCGGGCCCGTCAAGATCCGGCGCGCGGGCGCCAGCGAGTGGAGCGAAATCCCGCTGACACATCCCCACGCCGAAAACAGCCGCGGGATCGGCGTCGCCGACATGGCCCTCGCGTTGCGCGAACAGCGCCGCCACCGGGCCAACGAATCACTCACCTACCACGTCCTGGACCTCATGCACGCCTTCCATGACAGTTCGACGCAAGGCCGCCACATCGACATCCAAACCACCTGCGACTCACCCACTCCCATGCCAATGTAGGCGCGGTCGTCTCGCCCGCGCCGTCCAGACCACGGACCTGCATCAACGACGACAGCAGGGGTCAACCTCAGACCGATTGGGCCTTTCCTCTTTGTCATGCCAGTTGGTGGCACGGCGCGGTACCGTCCGCAACAAATTCATGATCGCTTAAGGAAGGCGGTTGACCGACGGTGCGGGTCTTTGAGGACAGCCAGGTGGCTGGACGGCGCGGGTTGGAAAATCGCGCCTACCAAAACAGCGGGCCGCGGCGGGCTGCTTCCTTGCGGCCCGCCGCGGCTATTACGAGTACTTCTTACTCCGGCGGGACTTCCGTGTCCGCGCGCGAAGTCTTTTTCAGCCTCTTCCCCGACGCCAAAGCGTCAGGTTTGCATAGTTCCCGCCGGCTACTGGTTTCGCTGGCGGAAAAAGGTGAGCAAGTCGGTTACGGCGGGCCAATTGACGATGTTCCACCAGGCGTTGATGTAATCGGCCCGCTTGTTCTGGTACTGCAGGTAGTAGGCGTGTTCCCACACGTCGAGGACCAGGATGGGCCGCATGCCGGCGACAATCCGCATGTCATGGTCGCCCACCTGGAACACGGCCAGCCCGTCCGAGATCGGCTCATAAGTCAGTAGCGCCCAACCGCTGCCTTTTGCGGCAACGGCCACGTGAGAGAAAAACGCCTTAAACTGATCGAACGAACCAAACTGGCTATCGATGGCCTCCGCGATGGCGCCGGACGGGAGATTTTGGGGTCCGGCGGGCGGGGCCAGTGTCGTCCAATAGAGCGAGTGAAGCATGTGACTGCCGCCGTTGTAGCTAATGTCGCGCATCAGCCCATCCAACTGGACCTGTTCATAACTACCGCTCTTTATTACATCGCTAAGTTTCGTCACGGCCTCGTTGAGGCCTTTCACGGCTGCCATGTGATGAGCGTCGTGGTGAACCTGTAGAACCTGCGCGGAGATGAAGGGTTCGAGCGCGTTTGCCGGGTAAGGAAGCGGCGGTAACTGGTATTGGCCGTCGCCGTACATTTGACCGGCCATCGTTTTCATTACCTGACCCGGCGCGGCAGGCGTTGCGCCGGCGGGCGGTATCTGCTGGCCTTGCGGCCGGGTTTGTTGAGCCAAGGCGCCCAGCCCTACGCCGGCGATTGCGGCGGCGGGCACGGCTTTAGTCAGTACATCGCGCCGGGTCAACCCTTTCTCTAGCATATTCGTCTCCTCTCGCTAAGCGGTCACGGGTTCAAGTAGAACATTGATGCA
>JAPLKX010000518.1 GCA_026387845.1 Candidatus Hydrogenedentota bacterium
ATGCCGGACATGCCCCAGGAGATCTGGTTGTGTTCGAACGCGGCGTAGCCCATGGCAAGGATGGCTGCGGGTGTTGAGAGGCTCACCGCGGGGTGGAGAGCGATGCGCAGCAAGTAAAGGACGGTGAGGCCGCCGGCGAGCGCGGACGCTATCCGGAGCACCGTCAGGCCGTAGCCCAGGCTGACGAAATCGCCTGCGAGCGGTAACAGCACGCCGAGCGGGCTCGAGAATCCTTGTACGGGCCTGCCGCCGCCTTGAGGCAATGTGAGTCCGATGCCTCGGACGGCATTTTCGGAATGGGCGAGGGTGATCAGGGCGTCTTCCCAGACTCTGCCGGTATAGGCCCAGAAGAGGAGGCGGGCGGCAATGGCGGCTATGGCCAGGGCAATGCCCGAGCGGACGAGGATGCGGTTCGTGGGCTGATCCATGCGGGGCATTTTACAGCCCGTAGGTGCGATCTTCCAGCCCGCACCGTTGAGGTGTTAGCTATGATTAAAGGAAAGAAAAGAGGGACATCCATGATAAGGATTTGTCAAGGAGAAAAAACGGAGATTTTTCTCCCTGGGGATTTAAGGCTAAGTTTTGATGCTGTAGTCTGACGGATCAAGGGTGCGGCAGAGGGTAGTGGGCGGGGAAGTTGTTGAAGCCGGTTGCTTACGCGGTCGGAGGGCGCTTCCCCGGGCGGCTCCTTGGCAAGAAATTTCTGCCTGGTCACACTAAATAATGGGTGTAAGAAGGGCGAGAGTACTATATGCAGCCTCAAGAAAGTGGTTTTTATGTTATTTGGAGCATCTTTAGATTTATTCGCAAAGTGCTGGTATAATTGTGGTTGGGACGGGAGTACTCGATGCGTGGCGGAGCCACTAGTTGTAGTGGCCTGTGGGGAGACGGGTACAACATTTTGTTTGCAAAACGGTCAAGCCTCTGTTATGATGGGGTCGCTTTCATCGGGAAAACGGTTGTCCGGGGTTCTTGTAAATGAGTTTCCTGTCGAAGCTTCCGACGGATCGATACCGGGAGATATGCGGCATATTTTTGCTGCTGCTTACGGCGTTTGTATTCTTTGCCCTGATTACGGACGGGGACCAGGGTGCGGTCCGCCGCAGTCTGGACGAGATGACGTCGGTCTACAATCTGTGCGGGAAGACTGGGGCAGTGGTTGCGGGTACGCTGACGGTGCTGCTGGGCTACGGTTCGCACGTTCTGTATGTGTTCCTGTTTATCTGGTCGCTGATGCTGTTCAGACACAAGACGCTTGATCGTTTGCCGGCGCGGATCGCGGGGATGTTTGTAACGGCGGTGGCGGTAGGCGCGTTGCTGCACCTCGACTTGGCCTCAGAGACCGGGGAGAGTCTCCCGGGTGGAGCGTGCGGAGCATTTGTGTCGACGCTGATTCAGCCGGTCTTTGGGTTGATCGGTTCGAACGTCATCCTGATGACGATAACGGCGGTGGGAATCCTTCTGGCGACGGAGTTTTTGTTCCTTCAGGCGTTCAAAGGGCTGTACGCCATGAGCATATTAGTATTAAAGGCCTGCGCGACGCTCTGCGAAAGCCTGCGGGTAGTGTGGGGTGAGTTTCGCGTCGGAAACGCGAACCGCAAACGGTTCAGGCAACTGGCCGGCAGGCTGCTGGACACGCCCCCGCAAAAAGAGATGAAAGCCTCTGTGCCGGTTGATACGCCGCCCGTACACGCGGACGACCTGACGCGGATCAACGTGCGGCCGGAGCCGGTCCAGGTCGAGATGCCGTTCGAGCAGAACCCTGTTTCCGCACAGCCGGCCGCAACGCCGGCCGCCGCCCCCGGCAAAAAGAACGGGAAAACAATCCTGCCGCGGCGAAAGACGGCCATTGAAGATGAGCTTCCGCCCGATTACGTGTACCCGCGCCATTATACGAAGCCGTCGCGCGACCTCCTTGACCCGCCCCCGCCCAGCAAGATGGGCGAAGGGTTGACGGAGATGCTGCGGAGCACGAGCGTGCTCCTCGAAAACGCCCTCCAGACGCACGGAATCGAAGCCCGGGTCACCGACGTGACCCGCGGCCCGACGATCACGCGGTACGAGTTGGAGCCGGCGCCGGGCATCAAAGTGAGCAAGTTTCTCGCGCTCGCCGATGACTTGGCCCTGGCGCTGAAGGCGCTGGGCGTGCGGGTCGAAGCGCCGATCCCGGGTAAAGGCCGGATCGGTATCGAGATGCCCAACAGCGAACGCGAGCCCGTGGTTCTGCGCGACCTCCTCGAGAGCAAAGAGTTCCGAAGAAACAAGGGCCCGCTCGTCCTGGCGCTAGGCAAAGATATCACGGGTGAAGTGGTGACGACGGATCTGGCGAGCATGCCGCACCTGCTGGTGGCGGGCGCTACGGGATCCGGCAAGACCGTCTGCATCAAGAGCATTCTGGCGAGCCTCCTGTTTAACAAGAATCCAGACGAACTCCAACTGGTCCTTGTCGACCCCAAGATGGTTGAATTGTCGATCTTCAACGATATCCCCCACCTGATCACGCCCGTGGTCACCGACCCGAAAAAGGCGGCCGCCGCGCTGAACTGGCTCATAGCCGAAATGGAAGAGCGATACCAGTTGTTCACCCAACTTCGGGTGAGAAATATTGACGTTTACAACGAGAGCGTTGAAAACGGCGAAATCGAGATCCCCGAAACCGACGTGGCGGAAGGCGGGTCCGTCGATATCATCCGGAAACTTCCGTACATTGTGTGCGTGATAGACGAATTGGCGGACCTGATGATGCTGGCACGTGCCGAGGTTGAAGACGCGATCATGCGGCTGGCCCAACTGGCCCGTGCGGTGGGCATTCACCTCATTATCGCGACTCAGCGGCCGTCGGTGAACGTCCTGACAGGCGTGATCAAAGCCAATTTCCCGGTGCGGATCGCCTTTCAGGTTTCCTCGAAGGTGGATTCCAGATGCATCCTCGACGAGATGGGCGCCGAACGCCTGATCGGGAAGGGGGATATGCTGTATCTGCCTGCCGGCCAGGCGGCGCCGACCCGGATCCAGAGCGCGTTTGTCAGCGACAATGAGATGAACGGGATGATTTCCTATTTGAAGACGCAGGCCCCGCCGCAGTACCGGGATGAGATCGAGAATTGGGGGAAGACGTCCGAGTCGATTGAAGATCTGGTCAACGAGACCGATGAACTGTTTGACGAGGCGGTGCGCGTCGTTATCGAGACGGGCCAGGCTTCGATTTCGATGGTGCAACGCCGGCTCCGGGTGGGCTATACTAGGGCCGCCCGATTGATTGACATGATGGAATTAAAGGGGATAGTAGGACCACACGTGGGGAGCAAAGCACGCGAGATTCTCGTGGACTGCGCTCCAACCGAATAGGAAGACCATGAGCTATACGGCATTTCCTGGCAACAACCTGCGGCAACGTCGGGAATCGCTTGGGGTGAGCATCTACGAGGCTTACCGCAACACGCGCGTCCCCGTTAAATATATTGAACTGATGGAGCGCGGTGATGTCGCGTCGCTGCCCGGCGAATGCTATTCGGTCGGATTCCTGCGGACCTACTGTCAATTCCTGGAGCTGGAGCCCGACCCGTACGTGGATACGCTTCGCGCGTGTTCGCGCCCGGCGCCGGTTCGTTTTCCGAGATCGCGTGCGGAGCTCGAGCGGGGTGCGCCGTGGATGCAGGATCTGATGACGTGGGCGGTGATCATGGCGGTGATTCTGCTGGGCTGGGTGACGTACGCGGTGGTGTTCCGGCCGCAGGGCGAAGTCATGGACAAGCGTGTGGCGGCGGGGGTAGTCAACGACACCGCGCCGGACACCGATTCCGCATCCGAACACTGACTTTTGCTACAATACGCTCATCATGAATCTGCCTAACAAGCTTACTGTAGCCCGATTCTTCATGGCGCTCACGTTCGTCGGCCTGATGGCTTTCCAGTGCATCGGCACGTATCTCGCGGCTTACGTCGTTTTCATTCTCGCGGCAATCACCGATCATTACGACGGCAAGATCGCGCGTGAGCGAAACCTCATCACCAACTTTGGAAAACTCCTGGACCCCGTCGCGGACAAAGTTCTGATGGCGGGCGCCTTCATCAGCCTGATGACGGTTCCGGCGCTGTGGGTACCGGCGTGGGCGGTCGTAGTGATCATCACGCGCGAGTTTTTGATCACGGGCGTGCGGAGCCTTGCGGCGAGCGGCGGCAACGTCATTGCCGCGAACATCTGGGGCAAGGCGAAAACCGTGTTTCAAATGGTTTATGTGTTCACGTTTCTGGCGCTGGCCATCATCGCGCAAATCATCCGGGACTACCTGATCCACGTTCCGTGGATTCCGCAAATACTAAAGTACTACAGTTACGCCCTGTCGATCGCGTCGTTTGCCGCGATAGTCATCGTGGCCGCGGTTACCGTCTACTCCGGGATTCAGTTTTTGCGTGTCAACTGGCACGTATTGAACCTCGGTAAGGAGATCTGATGTCCCTTTCAGTATCCCGCGCGCTCATCGATTTGGAAGCCTATGCCTGGAACCTGCGCGCGTTGCGTCAGTTGCTCCCGCCCGAATGCGGCATCATCGCGGTCGTGAAGGCCAACGCGTACGGCCATGGAATCGAGGAGGTTGCACGCAGGGCCGCTATCGAAAACGTCCAGATGCTGGGGGTCTCGACGGTCGAGGAAGGGGTGCAACTGCGGGACGCGGGAATCGACTTCCCAGTCCTGGTGATGATGCAGCCGTCGGCGGACGCGATGCCCGCCGCGGTCGAGCACAACCTGCGGCTCATGATTTCCAACACCACTGCCGCGGAACGGATTGGTGAGATCGCGCGGAAGGTCAACCGGGTCGCGCCCATCCACTGCAAAATTGACTCGGGGATGGGCCGCCAGGGGTTCGACATTGAAAACGCCGAGCGGAGCATCATGTACCTTACGCGGATCTCGAACATCGACATCGAGGCCATCGCCACGCATTTTCCCACCGCCGACCTGCGGGACGACGCATACACGCTGAATCAGATAAAAGCCTTCCGGCACCTGCTCAAGCAACTCGATAAACACGGCATCCCCTACGAGACGGTGCACGCGGCAAACAGCAGCGCCATCGTCAACTACCCCTCGAGCATCTTCAACATGGCGCGGCCCGGCCTCATCACATATGGCATTCCGCCACTGCCCGGCGCCACGCCGCCCCTCGCGCTGCGGCCCGTTCTCCGGTGGGAAACGCGGATCGTGCTCATCAAAGACGTCCCTGCCGGGGCCAGCATCGGGTACGGCAGAACCTACACCACCTCGGCGCGATCCAAACTGGCCGTGCTGCCCATCGGGTATGCCGATGGGTACAAACACGCCCTCTCCAACAATGCCGACGTGCTCATCAAAGGGCGCCGCTGCCCGCTCCGCGGCGCCGTGAGCATGGACCAAATCGTGGTCGATGTCACCGGTGTTCCCGGCGTACAGGCCGATGACGTCGCGACCCTGATCGGCGACGACGGCAGCGAGAGCATTTCGGTGCAAGAACTCGCTCAAAAGGCAAAAACTATTCCCTACGACATCCTCACCGGCATCGGCCCGCGAGTTCTACGGGAATACCGGTAGTTGCCTCCTTTCTGTCGTCGCCCGCCCGGCACAAGACCATGTGTTAGGCTGATAGTGGTCTGGTGAAATTACATGTTGTTGTGTTTTTTCTTGACGAATGAGTAACCATTGCTTTAGACTACGCCATCCTTGGGGATAGGTCCGCTGTAATTCACAAATTGAA